>JAZOBX010000196.1:0-5385 GCA_045596205.1 Eubacteriales bacterium
GTTTTATGAGCAACCTTGCCCATTTTGGTTTCTGCCACACCCATTCTTGCCATCACAGCGGCTTCTTCTCTGGTTTTTTGGCGAATGGCGGAAATGATTTTTTCCCTTTCCGCCACACTCATGGCGCGAACGGCGCGGTAGCCGCATTCTGCCGCCTCTATGGCTTGCTGCATATCCGCATACACACCGATAAAGGGTCTGCCTTGATAGGCGGTACTGCTATATTCTTCGGCTACGGGTGTTTCGGGGGTCATCTGGCGCAAAACGGCTTGTACCACTTCTTTGATTTGGGCTTCTGTCCAATTGATAGCCATTTTCACCTGTCTCCTTTCTGAGATAAGGTGTTATTTCCCCAAAGCGGCAAGCACTCTGCGGGTGATTTCGGCAACCATATCGTCGCTTTGGGCAGGTGCGGCGGGTTTGGTGGAGTGGCAGGTGCAGGTGCCGCCGTTATCCTTGCAACGGCAAGCGTCGGTGCCCAGGTTCTTGCAATGCTTGCAACCGGGGTGACGGCCGGGCATATTGAACTTTTTGCGCAGTTCCATCAGTTTTTCCAGTTCTTCGCAGGGGATTTCCTCTACACCGCCCAGCTGACGGGCATACATGCAGATTTTGGCGTTGAATTCCACCTCTTCCATGACGAACATGGCTTTTTTCAGGTCGCAACCAACGGTCAGCGCACCGTGGTTTTTCAGAAGGAATGCATCGTGGTTCTGAATGTAGGGCATGAGAGAATCGGGAATTTCCATGGTGGAGGGAGTACCGTAATCGCAGGTAGGCACAGAACCCAGAGACAGCACGGCTTCGGGGAGGATGTACTGGTCAAGGGCAACGCCTGCCACGGTGAATGCGGTAGCGATGGGAGGATGGGCGTGAACGACTGCCTTCACGTCAGGGCGTTCACGGTACACGCGAAGGTGCATTTTGATTTCGCTGGAGGGGTTGAGCTTGCCTTCCAGCTTTTTGCCGTTGCCATCAATTTTGATGATCATATCGGGGGTCATGAAGCCCTTGGACACGCCTGTGGGGGTGCAGTAATACTCGTTGTCATTCACTTTTACGGAGATGTTACCGTCATTTGCGGCAACAAAGCCTGCCTGATAGAGGCGGCGACCCATTTCGCAAATGTCTTTTTTGATTTCGTAAGGAGATTTCATGGTTTTTCCTTTCTTTATGTACAATATTTATTCTGCTGTATTTTAACCGTTGACGAGACGGTAGGTATCAAGAGCAATCATGTATTCCTCGTCGGTAGGAATGCAAAGCGCCTTGGCGGGAGAGCCCTCTGCGCTGAAATCGCAGAACTCGCCGCGAGGGGTGGAGCGGTTGATCTCATCGTTGATCTTCACACCGAGGAAGCCCAGACGGGAGCAGATGTTGGAGCGGACCACGGCGTCGTTTTCGCCGATACCTGCGGTAAAGACAACTACGTCAAGGCCGTCCATTTCAGCGGCGTAGGAGCCGATGATCTTTACAATGTAGTGGTAGAACACTTCCATTGCCAGATGGGCTCTTTCGTTGCCTTCTGCTTCTGCCAGCATGACCTCGCGGCAGTCGGAGGAAACGCCCGAAAGGCCAAGAAGCCCGGATTTGCGGTTGAGGATGTCGTCCATTTCTTTGGGAGAAATCCCCAGCAGATCCATCAGATAGGTAGGAACGGTGGGGTCAATGCTACCGCTACGGGTACCCATAGGCAAGCCTTCCTGGGGGGTAAAGCCCATGGAGGTGTCGATGCAGATACCGTTTTTGATGGCGGAGATAGAGGAGCCGTTGCCCAGATGGCAGGTGGTCATTTTCAGATCCTTCAGGTCTTTTCCAAGATACTCGGCGGCCTTACCCGACACGTAGCGGTGGGAAGTGCCGTGGAAGCCGTAACGGCGCACCTTGTATTTTTCGTAGTATTCGTAAGGAATGGGGTAGATGTAGGAGCTGGCAGGCATCTGGCTGTAGAAGGAGGTGTCAAATACGCCTACGTGGCTAACGTGGGGCAGTAATTTCTGGCACGCTTCAAGACCTTTGATAGCGGGCGGGCCGTGGAGGGGATTGATGCCCACGATAGAGTAAAGGTATTCTTTTTCTTTTCCACCGAGGATGGTGGATTTTTGCAGTTGTTCGCCGCCATGCGCAAAGCGGTGACCCACGGCGCCGATTTCGGAAATGTCGGACAGCACGCCCAGCTCGGGGTCGGTGAGTAGCTTCAGCACCAGAGAAATGGCATCGTCGTGATTGGCAAGAGGCACAGCCGCCTTGTAGTTTTCCTTACCGGGGCGTTTGTGGGTAATGGTACCGTCCACACCGATACGGTCACAAAGGCCTTTGGCAATCACCTTGCCGCTTGTCATATCAAATACTTGATACTTCAGGGAAGATGAACCTGCATTGATGACCAGAATGTTCATAGTCGTCTCCTTTTTTTCTTCATTATATTTATTTTTTTGCATTCTTTTTAAGGGGTCTGCTCAATACGTTTGGAGCGGAGTTCTCCGAGATTGTCGCTGATATACCGTTCTCTGCGGCTGGCGTTGCCGGATACCACACGGTAGCAGAGGGCGTCGATGAGCATCAGACGGGAAATGTGAGAATTCAGCGAAAGGGCGCTGTGGCGGGTTTCCTCCGTATCGGTCAGAATGCGGATATCCGACTGCTTCAAGATGGGGGATCTCTCCGTGCCCGTGATACAAATGGTGGTGGCGCCTCCCAGTCTGGCAGAGCGCATTCCTTCCACAATATCTTTTGAGGCGCCCGAATGGGAGATACCTACCAGCACGTCTCCCTCGCCAAGGAAGGAAACGGCAATGGCTTGCATATGCGTGTCGGTGTAGGCAATGGCGTTGCATCCTGCGCGGAGCAGCTTGTTTGCCATGTCCTGGGCCACAGCGGCGGAAGCGCCAAGGCCGATGAGTACGATTTTATTGGCGTTTGCCAATGCCTCAGCGGCATCGTCCAAGCGTTTGGGCGGTATGGCTTTTTTGGTGCGTTCAAGAGACAGGTAGGCGTCGTTGCAGATCTTTTGAAAGATCTCGTAGCAAGAGTCTTCTTCTTCAATCTTGGCGGCAACCTTCGCCCCTGCCCCGCTTTCCTGCGCCAGGGAGATTTTGAAATCCTGGTATCCCGCAAAGCCCAGACGTCTGGAAAAACGGACCACGGTGGCTTCGCTGGATTGGCAAGCTTTTGCAAATTCCGTGATGGTCAGAGGGAGTACACCGTCCGGTTGCGCCAACAGCCAATCGGCTATGCGCTTTTCGGAACGACCCATCTCATCGTATAAAAGCTTTACTCTGAGTAGCGTTCTGTTCGTATGTCTCCCTCCTTCCCTTTTGTTTTCAAAAAGCATTTTCATTTTTTGAAAAAATCATGCCATTTTGAAAATTATTTTCTTTTATGCCCATTATATACCATTCGTTTTCAATTGTCAATGAAAATTTCTTTTATTTCAAAATTTCCTGCAATTTTTCATTATATTGGGTAAAAAGTGAAAATTATTTTCATTTTTTAGCAGGTAAAACAAAAATTCAACGCCTTTATTCTCTAACATCTTTTGCTTTTTCTATTTTTAAAAACTTGATTTTCATTTTACAGACAGTTTTTGAAAATATTTTTCATTTTCAAACGGTTGCATTTTTGTGTTTTTTAAAATCAATCGCCACTCCGTTTGGTAAATACGGGAATTTCGCGACAAGAACTTGACAATTATGTATATTAATGTTATACTTTGTTTTGAATATACCTTTTATCTTGCGGGGTTTTTCACTTTCAAGGAAGATTGCCCCTTTTCATTTAAAAGAAAGCGAGGTCAGAGAGATGAGCCATCAAATCAAGTTGACCGTGGAATTTGACGGTCGCTTTGTCCTCTCTCACAGAGACGACAGCCAACTCCCTCCCTATTGGCTGAAGGATAAGCTGCTGGAAAAATACGAAGTCGCCATTATGGAATGCGGCCGCGACCTGTTGGTGGTAGGCGGTGTGTTTGACGAAGGCGAAATGAAGGAAGACATCCAAAGCTGGCTGAAAGCCAAATATAAGCTGAACGGCGAAAAGCCTGTGGTAGCGTTTTTCGCTGAGCCTCTGGAAGGCGAGCCCGTCATTGCAGGCGAGCCTCCCAAAAAGAAGAAAAAGAAAGAGGCAACCGAGCAACCCAAAGCCCCTGTGGGCTCGTCCTACGATGAATTGCTTGCCGCCCTCACAGGTCCTGCCAAAGCCACGCCCGAGCCCGTGACCCCCAACATCACGCCCAGCGACGTGATGGACAAAATCGAGCATATGGTGGGCGGTACGGCCTTTAAGGCGCTGGTGAAGGAGATCATCAAGATTGCGCCCCAGATCACCCAAAACAAAACCTACGATATTTTCACCCATCAAAGCTACATTTTCGCCATCAACGACGGCAACGGTCTGACCTCCTACCTGAATCTGCTCCACGAACTGCTGGGCACTCTCGGGATTTTGGGTCAGGGCAGCATCGGCAAGGTGATGGAAGAAAAGCTGGCGCCTCCGAAAGGCGAATCCGACGAGCCCTTCCAGGATGCCCTTCAAGCCCTGCGCTTTGGTAAAAAAGGCATCTTTAATCTGGTGTGTATCGACATCAGCGAATGGATGGGCCAGCTCAACAGCAAGCCCTTCCAGACCTTCCTGATGAACGTGGAACGGAATATGCAGCAGACTGTGGTGGTGTTCCGCATTCCCTTCGTGGAAATGGACGTGATGAACCGCGTGGCATCCAGTCTGGGCAACCTGATGTTTGTGAAATGCATTCCCTTCCCGCCTCTCTCCACCAAAGAATGGCACGGCTTTGCCAAAAAGGAGCTGGGTCGCTACGATTTCCGTCTGACCAAAAACGCCTGGAATACCTTCGACCAAAAGCTCATGGAAGAAAAGAGCGACGGCCGTTTCTACGGTGTGCATACCGTACAGAAGGTGGTCCGCGAGATGCTGTATCTCAAGCAGCTGGCAAACGCTTCCTCCTCCAGCCCCAACCGTCTCATCTCCGCCAAAGACATTCGCGGCCTTTGCAACCAGTTCAAGGGTAGCGGCGAAAGCGGAACCGAGCAGCTCAGCCGTCTGGTGGGTGGCAAGAAGATCATTGAACAGGTGGAAGAGATCATCTCTCAGATCGAGCTTGCCCGCAAAGACAGTAAGCTTGGCGCGCCGTGTCTCCATATGCGCTTCGTGGGGAACCCCGGTACGGGTAAGACCACCGTGGCGCGTATCATCGGTAAAATCCTCAAAGAACGGGGGGTTTTGCGGATTGGTGCCTTTTTTGAATACGGCGGCAGAGATTTCTGCGGTCGGTATATTGGTGAAACCGCACCTAAGGTAACGGGTATTTGCCGCGATGCATACGGCTCTGTGCTGTTCATCGACGAAGCCTATTCCCTCGCCATGGGC
>JAZOBX010000197.1:0-2699 GCA_045596205.1 Eubacteriales bacterium
GGCTCACAGAACGACATGGCTACGATCCGACTTCAAACTCGTGGAGGGGGGCTTCCTCTGCGGCGCAAAGGGCATTGTAAAAGGCGTCGTACTGCTCCCTCGTCATAGGGCAGTTGAGATAGTCGGTGGGGTCTCCTTTGCCCCAGCGGGAGGCAAAGAAGGCAATGCTCCTGTCAATGCTTTCAAAAGAGACGATGGGCGCCACGGCATCGTAGAAGTGGAGTCCTTCTCCACCGCTGATGCGGGCAATGGCGTCTGCCATTTCTCCGTCGGTGAGAGGTCCTGTGGCGCAGACGGTGATGCCCTCTTTTGGCAGGTCCGTTGCCTCTTTTTCCACCACGGTGATGCGGGGGTGTTGCTTGATCTTCTCCGTGATATAGGCGGAGAACTCTTCGCGGTTCACCGCAAGGGCGCTTCCCGCGGGGACTTGGGTGGCTTTGGCGGCTTGCATAATGAGAGAGCCCATCATGGACAGCTCGGCTTTGAGCAGACCCACGCCGTTGGACAGCTGGGAGGAGCGCAGAGAGTTGGAGCAGACCAGCTCTGCATATCCCTCGCTTTTATGGGCAGGGGACATACGGTGGGGCTTCATTTCCCAAAGGGTAACGTCTACCCCCGCCTCAGCGGCCTGCCACGCCGCCTCGCAGCCTGCCAGCCCCGCGCCGATAATCAGCACAGAGGGCGTTTTCATTGTTGGTCCAGATCCTGTTCGCGCTGGTACTCACAGTCGCTGTTGCGGCAGTAGACCAGTTTTTTGGTTTTCTTATAGAGGAGACGTCCGCCGCAAGCGGGGCATTCCTCGGAGAGGGGCATATCCCAGCTGGAGAACTGGCAGGTGGGATAGTTGTCGCATCCGTAGAACAGACGGCGGCTGGGGCTGAACTTGGTGATGACCTTACCGCCGCAGTCGGGACAGCTGACACCTGTTTCGTTGACCTTTTGCTTGGTGAAACGGCATTTGGGATAGTTGGAGCAAGCAAAGAAGGTGCCAAAGCGGCCGCTTCTCACCAGCATTTCCGCGCCGCAGAGCTCGCAGTTAAAGCCTGCTTTTTCGGGCTCGGTTTCTTCTTTTTTTACAGGCACGCCGTTTTTGTCAACGGCCTTGGTGGTGCGGCAGGAGGGATAGTTGGGGCAAGCTAAAAATCTGCCGAATCTGCCTGTTTTATAAATCATCATACTGCCGCATTTTTCGCAGGGATATTCAGATACTTCGGGGGGCAGCTCCACACGGTTTTTGTCGATGGTTTCCTGGGCTTCTCTCAGTTCTTTGTCAAACATTTCGTAAAAATCTCCTAATACTTCCGAGCAGGTGGTTCCGCCATGCTCAATATTGTCTAAATTGTCTTCCATTTGCGCGGTGAAGCGAACGTCCACGATGTCGCGGAAGCTTTCCTTCATCAGCTTTGTGGTAATCTCCCCAAGCTGAGTGGGGCGAAGCGCCTTGCCTTCCCGCTCTACGTAGCTTTGGGAAATGATGGTGGTAATGATGGTGGCATAGGTACTGGGTCTGCCGATGCCGTTTTCTTCCAGCATTTTAATGAGGGAGGCGTCGTTGAAGCGAGGGGGCGGTTCGGTAAAGTTCTGGTCGCGGCGAATGGCTTCCACCTTGACTACGTCGCCTTCACCCAGCACGGGGAGCTTCTGCACGCAGACGGATTCGTCTCCCATGCCTTCCTCGGTGGGCACTTCAAATGCGGCGAGACAGCCGCGGAAGCGGATGCTGTAGCTGGAGGTGCGGAACACGTGGGTGCCGCAGGTAAATTCTGCGGTCATGGTATCGTAGACGGCAGAGCTCATCTGGCTGGACACAAAGCGTTCCCAAATCAGTTTATAGAGCTTATATTGGTCGGCGGTAAGGAAGGACTTGACCGCATCGGGTGTCAGGTGGACGTTGGCAGGGCGGATGGCCTCATGGGCATCCTGGGCGCCCTTGCCTGCGCGGTACACGCGGGAGGTGCGGGGCACGTAGGCTTCGCCAAACTGCTTGGCAATCAGCTCCAGCGCGGCCTTCTGGGCGGCTTCGGAAATGCGGAGCGAGTCGGTACGCATATAGGTGATCAGACCCTGCACACCGCCCAGCTCTGCGCCGAGGTGAATACCTTCGTAGAGCTCCTGCGCCACCTTCATGGTGCGCTGGGATTGGAAATTCAGCTTTTTCGCCGCTTCCTGCTGCATGGTGGAGGTGGTAAAGGGAGGGGCGGGCTGACGGGATTTCTGAGAGTGCTTATAGGTGGAGACGGTGTAGGTCTTCTCCGACACGTCGGTGACGATGCGGTTAGCGCTTTCGGCATTTTCGATTTTGCTTTTGCCCTCTCCCACTTCCCCGTAGTAGCGAGCGGTCAGCATGCCTGCGGTGGGGTGGACGAAATCGGCTTCAATGGTCCAGTATTCTTTGGGAATAAAGGAGCGGATCTCTTCCTCACGCTCCACGATCACGCGGGTGGCAACGGATTGGACGCGGCCTGCGGACAAGCCGCTTTTGACCGTTTTCCAAAGAAAGGGGCTGAGCTTATACCCAACGATTCTGTCCAGAATACGTCTGGCGCGTTGGGAGTTGACCAGGCCTTCGTCAATGGTGCGGGGATTTTTGATGGCTTCCTTTACCGCAGATTTGGTGACTTCGTTAAAGGTCACGCGGCATTTGGAGGTAAGGGGAATGCCAAGGGCCACTGCCAGATGCCAGGAAATGGCTTCGCCTT
>JAZOBX010000198.1:0-7866 GCA_045596205.1 Eubacteriales bacterium
CGCCGAATGACGCAAGATACCGCAAGCGGTATACGCACGCGATGAAATCCTGTAAAGCAGGATGAAATCCATTTTCGCATCTGCGAAAATGGGAGGCTTTACGTTTTCTTTTTTTCTTACGAAAAAAACCGCCTGCCCTTTCGGGTAGGCGGCATTTGTATGTGTTATTTCGCATACTCCACGGCGCGGCTTTCGCGGATGACGTGAATTTTGATCTGGCCGGGATAGGTGAGATCTGCTTCAATCTTCTTGGCGATGTCGTGAGCCAGGAGCATCATGGCGTCTTCGCTGACCTCTTCGGGTTTGACCATCACACGGACCTCACGGCCGGCTTGGATAGCGAAGGTCTTTTCAACGCCGCCAAATCCGGAAGCGATTTCTTCCAGCTTCTGGAGACGCTTGATGTAGTTTTCAAGGTTTTCACGGCGGGCGCCGGGACGGGCGGCGGAAATGGCGTCGGCGGCTTGTACGATAAAGGCAATGACCGACTTGGATTCCACGTCACCGTGGTGGGCCTCAATAGCGTGAAGCACCTCTTTGTTTTCGTGGTATTTCTTGGCGATGTCCAGACCCAGCTGCACGTGGGAGCCTTCCTGCTCGGCGGTAAGGGCTTTACTGATATCGTGGTGCAGACCTGCTCTCTTGGCAAGGGTGGAATCTGCGCCCAGCTCGTCTGCCAGCATACCGCTGAGCAGAGACACTTCAATAGAGTGGCGCAGGGCGTTCTGACCGTAGCTGGTACGGTATTTCATGCGGCCCAAGAGGCGCACCAGTTCGTGGTGCAGACCGTGAACGCCTGTTTCGAAGATGGCTTTTTCGCCTGCTTGCTTGATGCAGTTGTCCACGTCTTTTTGGGCTTTTTCTACCATTTCTTCAATACGGGCAGGGTGAATACGGCCGTCGGAGATGAGTTTTTCAAGGGCAAGTCTTGCCACCTCTCTGCGAACGGGGTCAAAGCCCGAAATGGTGATGACCTCGGGGGTGTCGTCAATAATGAGCTCCACGCCCGTCAGGGTTTCAATGGTGCGGATGTTTCTGCCTTCGCGACCAATAATGCGGCCTTTCATTTCTTCGTTGGGCAATGCCACAACGGAAATGGCCACCTCGCTGACATGGTCGGCGGCGCAACGTTGGATCACCTGAGACAGAATGTCTCTGGCTTTGGCTTCTGCATCTTCGCGGAATTGAGATTCGTACGCGGAGAGCTTCAGCGCGGTTTCGTGGGCGATTTCACTGTCCAGACGGGCCATGATTTCGGCTTTCGCCTCCTCACGGGTCATGCCGGCAATTTTTTCCAGCTTGACCAGTTGCTCGTCCAGTGCGACTTGTATCCGGTCTTTCAGGTCGTCTGCTTCCTTTTGACGGGTCTGCAGCGTTTGTTCCTTCTTTTCCATCGCTTCGGTTTTGCGGTCCAGCAGTTCTTCTTTCTGCTGAATGCGTCTTTCCAAGCGAGATACTTCTTTACGCCGTTCTTTGAGTTCATTTTCCGCTTCATTTCGGGCGGCAATGATTTCCTCTTTTGCTTCAATCAGGGTTTCTTTCTTACGGGTTTCCGCCTTTTTAATGGCATCTTCCAACAGCTCGGTGGCTTGCTTCTCTGCGCTGCCGATCTTGGCTTCCGCAACTTTCTTGCGCCAGATAAAGCCTGCAAATGCGCCAATCACCAAACCGGAAATAAGACCAATGGCGATATAAAGGATTTCCATCACTGTACCTCCTTTCGTTGTTCTTTTATGGGGTATAGGACAGTTGGTGGAAGGAGGTATCTTTGCAAAAAATATACTAAATTTATGATAAATATAAGTGTATGTCAGCAAAACATATTCTCCGTTAGTATATATTATATATCAATAGAAATCAAAAGTCAATAGTTTTGTTGGGGGAATGGCTGGCTTTGGAGGGGATTTTTCGGCGTTTTTCCACGTTTCGCTTCAAAATCTTGCCCTCATTTTTAAAATTTGGTCAAAATTGTGAACAATTTTAAATTATTTTATGAAAGCTATTGACAATGGGAGAAAAAAGTGGTAAAGTATACCCAGAAGTTAGCACTCCATCACAAAGAGTGCTAAAATGCCAACCGAAAAACCTGCCTTCCCCTACATAAAAAGGTGATTTTCGGTAAATAATAGGCACAACACAAGTTAGGTGTGCTAATTTTGGTAAGGAGATGCCTTGTGGAAGAATTTACTCTATCCAGTCGAAAAAAACTGATTTTGCAGGCCATTATCGACGCCCACGTCAGGGACGGCGAGCCTGTCGGTTCTAAATATCTGGCGCAAAGCCAACTGCTCTCCTGTTCCTCTGCCACCATTCGCAGTGAAATGGCGGAGCTGGAGCAGATGGGACTTCTGGAACAGCCCCACACCTCCGCAGGCCGCGTGCCTACGGAGCTTGGCTACCGCTACTACGTCAACAACCTTCTGGAAAACTACAGCGCCGTGGCATCCGAGGTGCAGGACATGAGCAGCTCCCTTCGCCGCAAGCTGGGCGAGCTGGACGGTATTTTAGCGGAAGCCTCCCGCATGGCGGCGGCGCTGACCAACTACCCGGGTATTGCGGTCAAAGCCAAGCCCAGTCAGGTGTCTGTGCTTCGCTTTGACGGTGTGTTTGTGGACGAGAGAAAGTTTCTTCTGGTGATGATGTTTGCATCGGGTACGGTGCGCACCAAAACCGTGGAAGTGGACACCCCCTTCACCCAAGAGGATCTGACGCTGGTGCTGAACGCCCTCAACGAGCTGCTCCCCGGCAAAAGCGCCGACACCATTAACCTGCCGCTGATGGTAGAGCTGGAATCCCGCGTGGGACGGCTCTCTCCCGTGGTGGGGCAAATCGTGAAGCTGGTATACGATACCATGCTTGAGCAAAGCGGTAGCGATCTTCGCGTGGAAGGTGTAAACCGTCTGCTCCAATACCATGAATACGAAGACATTGACGAGCTGCGCAAGATGATGACGCTCTTTGAAGAAAAGCAAGACCTGCTTTCCGCCATCAGCGACTCTGCCAAGACCGCCGACAGCGACGGTGTGCAAGTGTTCATCGGCAGCGAAAACAGCGTAAAGGTCATGAATAATTCCGCCCTGATCTACCGCCCTGTGAAGCGGGGTGACAAGGTGATTGGCGCGATTGGCGTGGTAGGCCCCAGACGAATGGACTACGCCAAGGTCATTTCCATCATCGACCATCTCACCCGCGGCATTGACAGCTTGCTGTCGGGAGACACCGCATCTCTGGACAACCCAAAAGAGTAAGCACAATCGAAAGTAGGATAACAGAATGAGCAAAAAAGAACCAAAAAAGCCACAAACAGAAGAAACCCCCACCGAAACTCCCGTAAATGAAGAGGTGGGCGCTTCCGCAGAGCCCATGACCCAGGCAGAACACAACGCCTTTTTGGGACAGCTGCAAGAAAAAGACCAAACCATTTCAGCCCTTGAGACGGAACTGGCAGACGCCAAGGACAAATACCTGCGCCTTGTGGCAGAATACGACAACTTCCGTCGCAGATCCCAAAAAGAAAAAGAAGGTATTTACACCGAAGCCACCTTTGACGTGCTTTCCGGTATTCTTCCCATGATCGACAATCTGGAAAGAGCGGCGGCGGCAGGCGGCGATGCCGAGCAAGTCACAAAAGGTCTGCAAATGATCTTGCGCAGCGTGGAAGAAATGCTGCAAAAACAAAGCGTGGAAGCATACGGGGCTGTGGGAGACACCTTTGATCCCAATCTCCATAACGCCGTTATGCACGACGAAGACCCCGAAAAGCCTGAGGGATATATCTCCGACGTATTCATGAAGGGATATAAAAAAGGCGACCGCGTACTCCGTTACGCTATGGTAAAAACCTTAAATTAAGAAATCAAAACCAATCTAAATACAAAAACTAACCTATTTTTGGAGGAAAATAACAATGGCAAAAATTATCGGTATTGACCTTGGTACAACGAACTCTTGCGTGGCTGTGTTTGAAGGTGGCGAGCCCATCGTCATTCCCAATCCCGAAGGAGCCAGAACCACCCCTTCCGTGGTGGCATTTTCGAAAACGGGCGAACGTATGGTGGGCCAAGTGGCAAAACGTCAGAGCGTGACCAACCCCGACAACACCATCAGCTCTATCAAACGCGAAATGGGCACCAATTTCAGAGTATCCGTGGATGACAAAAAATTCACTCCCCAGGAAATCTCCGCTATGATCCTGCAAAAGCTGAAAGCCGATGCAGAGGCGTATCTGGGCACCACCGTTTCCCAAGCTGTGATCACCGTTCCTGCATACTTCACCGACGCCCAACGCCAGGCAACCAAAGATGCCGGTAAAATCGCAGGTCTGGAAGTGCTTCGTATCATCAACGAGCCTACCGCCGCCGCTCTTGCTTACGGTATGGACAAAGAAGAAGAACAAAAGATCATGATCTTCGACCTTGGCGGCGGTACCTTCGACGTTTCCATTCTGGAAATCTCCGACGGTGTGTTTGAAGTGCTGGCCACCGCAGGTAACAACCGTCTGGGCGGTGACGACTTCGACCAACGCATTATTGACTGGATGGCAGAATCCTTTGCCAGAGAAAACGGCGGCATTGACCTGCGCCGCGACAAGATGGCTATGCAACGCCTGAAAGAGGCCGCAGAAAAAGCAAAAATTGAACTGTCCGGCGTAACCTCTTCCAACATTTCCCTGCCCTTCATTACCGCAGACGCTACAGGCCCCAAACACTTTGAAGCCACTCTTACCCGCGCAAAATTTGACGAGCTGACCGCAGATCTGGTGAAAGCCACCATTGGCCCCGTAAACCAAGCCCTCAGCGATGCGGGTCTCAACGCTTCTCAGATCTCCAAGGTCCTTCTGGTGGGCGGCTCCACCCGTATTCCTGCCGTACAGGAAGCGGTGAAGAAGCTGACCGGCAAAGAACCCTTTAAGGGCATCAACCCCGACGAATGCGTAGCCCTCGGCGCCGCTATTCAGGCAGGCGTGCTGGGCGGTGACGTCAAAGACCTGCTGCTTCTCGACGTTACCCCTCTGTCTCTCGGTATTGAAACCATGGGTAACATCTTTAACTGCATCATCGAGCGCAACACCACCATTCCTACCAACAAGAGCCGCATCTACTCTACCGCGGCTGACGGCCAGACCTCTGTGGAAATCCACGTGCTCCAAGGCGAACGCACCATGGCGTCCGACAACACCACCCTTGGCCGCTTCTCCCTGGACGGCATCGCTCCCGCTCCCAGAGGCGTACCTCAAATCGAAGTTACCTTTGATATTGACGCCAACGGTATCGTCAACGTTACCGCCATTGATAAAGGCACCGGCAAAAAGCAAAACATCACCATCACTTCTTCCACCAACATGAGCCAGGCAGACATTGACCGCGCGGTGAAGGAAGCAGAAATGCACGCAGAAGAAGACAAGAAGAGAAGAGAAGAAGCCGAAACCAGAAACAACGCCGAATCTCTCTGCTTCCAGATTGAAAAATCTCTCTCTGATGCAGGCGATAAATTCACCGACAGCGAAAAGGCAGACGTCAACGCCGCCATCGCCAAGCTCCGTGAAACCCTGAAAAACGGCACCGTGGACGCCATCAAGGCGGACATGGAAGCCCTTGAAAAGACCTTCTATCCTCTGGCAAGCAAGCTGTACCAGGATGCTCAGGCGGGCGCGGGCGCAGACCCCACAGGCGGCGCAGGCCAGGGCGGTGACTATTACAATGCCGACTTCGAAGACAAATCCGATAACTAAAACGGGATATTTGCGCATAAACGGAACCGAAAAAGGTTTTATTGATTTTGCTTAACTAATATCTTGAAATACGTTGTTAAAGAAATAGATAACTTTTCAAGAACTGCGAGAAATTGATTCTATATTTTCGGTTCCTATTTCCGTTTGGGCGCTCTGCAGTACAAAGTACAGCGACGCCCGCCCAAATGAAAATTTTATCATCAAATCTTCTCGTCTTACAAACGGGATACTTGCGATAAACCAAAACCTCGCGTTTTTCTAAAAACCCCCTGCATTTCTTTGCAAAATAAGGGGCATTCTCCACAAAAAAAGGCTGTCGCGCAAAACCGCGCGACAGCCATCCCTTTGGGGCGTTATATGATACCGCTTTTCCGAAAGCGACATGATATACCATTCCAAAGTCCACCTACAAAAAAGGAGTCATCATGGCTGAAAATAAAAGAGACTACTATGAAGTGCTGGGCGTGAGCAAAAGCGCCACGGAAGCAGACCTGAAAAAAGCCTATCGCAGCTTGGCGAAGAAATACCACCCCGATATGAATCCCGGTGACAAGGAAGCCGAAGAAAAGTTTAAAGAGGTAAACGAGGCCTACGAGATCCTCTCCGACAGCGAAAAGAGACAGCAATACGACCAATTCGGTCATGCCGCTTTCTCCCAAGGTGCCGGCGGCGGATACGGTGGCGGCGGCTTTGGCGGTTTCGGCGGATTTGACTTTGAGGACATTTTCTCCTCTTTCTTTGGCGGCGGCGGTGGCTCTCGCCGTAGCAATGCCCCCCAGAAGGGCGACGATGTCGGTGTCCGCGTGGTGCTGACCTTTGAAGAGGCTGTGTTTGGCTGTAAAAAGGAAGTGACCTATCAGCGCACCGAATCCTGCGCAGACTGCGGCGGTAGCGGCGCGGAAAAAGGCTCCAAAGCCGACACCTGCGCAAAATGCCGCGGAACAGGGCGCATTACCGTACAGCAACGGACGGTGATGGGCATGATGCAGACCCAAAGGGGCTGTGACGCCTGCGGCGGTAAGGGGAAAATCATCACCAGCCCCTGCCGTAAGTGCCGCGGTACTGGTCATGTGAGCCAATCCAAGAAGCTGGAAGTCAACATTCCCGCAGGGATTGACAACGGTCAACGTATCGTCCTTCGTGGGCAAGGCCATGCAGGCAAGAACGGTGGGCCCAATGGGGATTTGTTCGTAGAAGTCAGAGTGAGAACCCACTCTTTCTTTGAAAGAGAAGGCAATCATCTCTACTGCGAGGTGCCGATTTCCATTACCGAAGCCACCCTTGGCGGCGAAATTGAAATTCCCACCCTGGAAGGCAAGGAAAAATTCCGTATTCCCGAAGGCACCCAGCCCGACACCAGCTTTACCCTGCGCGGTAAGGGTGTGCCCGACGTCAATTCCGGTCGCAGAGGGGATCTGATCATCACCGTCAACGTGGAAATCCCCAAAAACCTCACATCCGAGCAGAAACGCCTGCTCTCTGATTTTGCCGCCAGCTTTGGCGACCAAAACAACTCCAAAAAGACCAGTTTTCTGAAAAAACTCTTTGACAGATACAGATAATAGAATCAATGAACAAAAAGGGCTGACCGTTTGCGTAGTGCCCTTAAGGACGCTACGCAACTAAGTTTGCCCCGGGGGCAAGTGAAGTTTACTTCGTAAGTGAAGTTGTCCTGCGGATAGTGAAGTTTTGCCTTCGGCAAAGTGGGCAAACTTCACTTCACTCGTGCGATAGCACGAACCTCACTGCAAAGCAACTTCACTTTCGCGCAAGCGAAAACTTCACTCAATTTGCATTTGTGTCTACAAATGCAGTGCTTGCAAATAAAAGAGGACAGAGAGTGTAAAAACATTCTCTGTCCTTTTTCTGTCGGTTGGTACTATTCTATTGCACGCAAAACTATCCTTAAGCACACGCCTCTTTTGCTCAGCCCTTTTTATGTAGAACGGTTGATGCGTTGATGGCCATTGATCAACTGGAATTTGATGCGCTAAAAAACGAAATATCAACTTCTGAACGGCTTATTAAAAGAACCGATCTCAATCAAATTTCCCTCGGGATCTGCAATGTAACAAGTTCTTTGCCCCCAAGGTGCAGTTACAGGTGCTAATACGGAGACTGCCCCTTTGCTGATA
>JAZOBX010000199.1:0-3809 GCA_045596205.1 Eubacteriales bacterium
CATTATAGGCATCGTCAATGATGTGAATGCCATCCATCCACCTGTCCTCCAAGCGGGATTTCGGAAAAGGACAAAGGGGTAGAAGCCTCTCTGTTTCCTCTGCGCAAAAGCCGAAAAGGTCGCAGACAGCCGCTGAAAAAAGCGCCGCCCAACGGAAGGGAAAAGCATTGCTCTTTTGTCTGACCAATACTTCTTTTCCGGATGGGAAAACAATAGAGGATGCAGCCTTTTTCAGCTTGTAATCTGCGCTCTCGCTTTCACCGCATAGGTATTCCTTTAAGCCAAAATATCGCAAATAATAAGACATATTATCGGGCAGAAGCAAAACGCCGCCCTGTATCCCCTCTGTGATTTCCAGCTTTGCAGAATAGATTTCCTCCGTTCTTTCAAACTGCCCCATATGGGCGTGCCCCACATTTGTAATCACTCCAACGTCGGGCTTGGCAACCTTTGAAAGATGCCCAATTTCCCCTTTGTGATTCATGCCCATTTCCAGCACTAATATTTCTGTGTCCTTCGGCATTTGCAGGATCGTCATAGGCAAACCGATGTGATTGTTGCAGTTGCCTTCCGTTTGATGCACCCGAAAGCGACTGCCAAGCATAAAGGATAAAAACGTGCGGGTGGTAGTCTTTCCTACGCTTCCCGTGATTCCCACCGTCTTCACGCCAAAACGTGATTTATGCATGGCGGCAAGCTTTCCCAATGCCTTGACGGTGTCATCCGCAAGGAACTGTACGACCCCTTCGGGGCAATCTATCAGCGGCATTTCCGTCAAAACAGCAGAAGCCCCCTTCGACACCGCATCGCATAGATACTCGTGTCCGTCTGTTTTTCCTCCTCGCAAAGCCACAAACAGCGATCCTTTTCTGACTTCTTTTGAGTTTGTCACCACGCTGTCTATGATTCTATTTTCAGGATTCCCCATAACGGGAAACAGCCTGTGCAGCTCTTCGGTGGCATAAGGAAAGGATAAATCAGCTTTCATGTTCGTCCTCGTTAGTATGTGCGGCCTCTCGCATTTTTATGGCTTGGGCTACAATTTTTCTTTCGTCAAAAGGATGCTTTTCTTTTCCGCACAGCTGATAGGTTTCATGCCCTTTGCCGATCAGCAGAATCACGTCTCTTGGTCTTGCCTCTGTTATGGCATAGGTAATGGCTTTCTCGCGGTCAAGAATCACCTTTCTTTTTTCTTTATCCGTAAAGCCTTTCAGTATGTCCAAAATAATCTGTTTTGGATCTTCGGAGCGTTGGTTATCGGTGGTAATAATGGAAAAATCCGCCAGCTCCTCTGCCGCCTTTCCCATGTGACTCCGTTTGCTTTGATCTCTGTCACCGCCGCATCCGAATACCGCCACGATTCTTTCTTCTCTGATGCAAAGCGCCCGCACAGTTGCCAATACGTTGCGCATGGCCTCCTCTGTGTGAGCATAGTCAATGATTACGGTAAAATCCTGTTCCCCTGTATCCACACGCTCCAGTCTCCCCCTCACACCCCTGAGATTTCCAAGCCCTTCTCTGACAGCCTTTGGGGACACACCGAGTGTCAAAGCCGCCACCGCCGCCAAAAGGGAATTGTAGACGGTAAATTCTCCAGGGATCTGCATAGAAACTGTCAAGCGTCCAAATGATCCGCAAAGCATATAGGAAAGACCGTTCATGCCGCGCATTTGTTTGTTCTTAATATAGAAATCTGCTTTTTCTTTTGCAGAACAGCGTATATGTCTGCAACTTGCATGGGCGATCATCTTCTCAGCTTCCGCGTCATCTGCATTCCATATGCCGACCTTGCACCGTGTAAACAGCTTTTCTTTTGCCTGCCGATACGCCTCTTTTGTTTCGTGTAGGTCCATATGGTCTGACGCCAGATTGGTAAAGATCCCCATTTCAAACTGCATATCTGCGCATTTGTCAAAATGAAGAGCATGGGAAGACACTTCCATTACCACGTGGGTCACTCCTCTATCTGCCATTTCCCTTAAAATAGGGAAGAGTAAATCAGGGTCAGGTGTAGTCATCGTCTCCAGACGGTTGCCGTCATCTTCGGAAAACGCCATTTCAAGCGGTTCTTTTTTAACATAACACCCTACCGTGCCAATCAGCCCCGCAGATATACCGCCTGCCAAAAGTACCGTATGCAGCATAAAAGCGCAAGAGGTCTTTCCGTTGGTTCCCGTGATGCCAATGATTTTCAGACCTTTTTCGGGTTCGCCGCAAAAACGGCTCCAAAGCAGAGAAAGCATAGCGCGCGTGTTTTTTACACGAAAAACGGGCAGTGGAAGGGAAGTGTCATATGCAAAGCCTTCTTCCACCAAAACCGCCGCCGCGCCTTTGTCCTTTACGTATCCCAAAAGACAATGGGCGTCAAACCTCGTACCCTTGATGCAAACAAACAAATTTCCTTTGATCTCATGCCTTGTGTCCGAACAGATTCCCTCAATTTCTACGTCCTCTGCGCTGCAGGCAGAAGTATATTCGTCTTTGTGTAAAATCTGTGAAAGTTTCAATCCTGCTCCCTTTCTGTTTAGTCTTCGCTATCCGTATATAAGAAAGTCAACGTAATGCGCGTACCTTTGGGCACTCTCGTGCCCGGCGCAACAGACTGCCGCACTACTGCAGCCCCCGTACCGATCCGACAGTTTTCTACGCCCTCTGTTTTCAGGTTTAGCCCCAGATTTGTTACCAATAGATTGGCTTCTGTCGGCGTTTTTCCCGTAAAGTTCGGCACTGTCACGAATTGTTGTTCTTCGCCTTTTTCTGTATAGAGAATCACGCGCCCAACGGTTGCATCAATTACCGTACCTGCCACAGGCATTTGCGCATACACTTTGTCTCCTTCACCTACGGTTTCCACCGACACACCTGCCTTTTTCAGGAGGGCTATCGTATCTTTTACGGATGTGCCAACGTATGCGCCAACAGTAAAGTTGTTTGCATCTGTGACATTTTGGCTTTCGTGTCCAAGATACGGCAGATACACTTCCATTAAATCTCCAATATAGGGTGCCGCCACCATACTGCCGTATTTGGCAGTTGTCGGTTCGTCTACCACAATCAGGATAGCAATCTCCGCATTGTCTGAGGGGGCAAATCCCACGCAAGAGCCTATACGCAAAAAGGAGTTGCCGTTTTCGTCCAATATGTCAAACTTTTCGCTTGTGCCTGTTTTCGCCGCTATCTTATATCCCGCAACTGCCGCATTTTTGGCGCCTCCGTCTCCCGATACACCTTCTTCCAGCATTTGCGCCACGGTTGCGGCAGTCTGGCTGGAAATCACTTGCCGTTTGATGTTTGGCGTATGGGTATAGGTAATATTGCCTTCACTGTCTAAAATGTGTTCCACCACGTAGGGCGTCACCAGATATCCACCGTTTGCCACAGCGGCAATGGCGGTAATTTGTTGCAGTGGTGTAATTTTGAATCGTTGCCCGAAGGAGGCAGTCGCCAGCTCCGTTGTGCCGATGGCTTCTTTTCTGTGAAAAATGGGCTTTCCTTCCGAGGGAAGATCAATTCCTGTCTTTTCCAGATATCCAAAAGCCTCCACAAAGCGGTAAAAATCCTCCACACCCGTAGAAGCGGATATCTGGATCATGGCGGGGTTACAGGATTGCTGAAGGGCCTCTGAGAGGGAAAGATGCCCGTGTCCACCGCGTTTGTGGCAGGAAATATTGTAGCCGCCGATTGGGTAAGAGCCTGTGCAGTTGTAATGATTTGTAAGCGTAACTGCGCCGGTTTCCAGACCTGCCGCCACAGTCACGATCTTAAAGGTGGACCCGGGCTCATATGTGTCGCAAACGGGTTTATTTTGC
>JAZOBX010000200.1:0-2013 GCA_045596205.1 Eubacteriales bacterium
GGAGCCGTTTTTTTCTTTGCCGTTTTGCGGAAAAATTTAGTACCAAAAGGGCGTTTTTGCAAAAAAAAGGCAAAAAAAGACCGACTATTTTCATCTACCCATTGACCTTTTGGAAAGTCTGCAGTATAATGGTTAAGTGCTTAATTATTAAATACTTAATTATTTGGAGACAACATGGAAAACAATATCATTTTTGAGGCGGTCAACCGACTGATTAAGATCAACTGGTCACATAAAGCCAAAATCGACGGCAAGGTGGCGGAAATCGGCATTCACCGTACCCAACATCGCATATTGATGTATCTGGCAAAAAAAGGCCAACTCCCCTCCCAGAAGCGTTTGGCAGAGTGTTTCGGTATCACACCCGCCGCCATTACGGGCGCATTGCAAAAACTGGAAGCCGACGGTTACATTGAGCGAAAACTGGGAGAAGATAACCGCTTTAATGAAATTACCATTACCGAAAAGGGCAGAGACGTGGTAGAAAAAACCAAGTCTATGTTTGCCGCAGTCGACGAGCAGCTGTTTCAAGGGTTTTCAAAAGAAGAAATTGTGGCGCTGAGCGGTTATTTAGAAAGAATCATTGTGAACATGAAAGGAGAAGAAGCATGAAAAGATGGTTTAAGTACGTCAAACCCTATCTTCCATACTTCATTTTAGGGCCGCTTGGCATGATTGTGGAGGTCATAGGGGAAATGCTCATGCCCCAGCTTCTGGGCCTTCTCATCGACGGTGCCAACGAAAACACCCTCACCGTACCCGGCAGTCTTGGTATTTCCGCCGCTTTGCTCGGTGTGGTACTGCTCATGATGACGGGCGGTGTGGCAGGTGCGTATTTCGGCGCAAAAGCCTCCGTCAACTTTGCCGCCGACCTTCGTCGGGACGTATACGCTAAAATTCAGAAGTATTCGTTTGCCAATATTGATAAGTTTTCTGCAGGCTCTCTCGTTACCCGTATGACCAACGACGTCACCCAACTCCAAAACTTTGTCAATATGCTTCTCCGTATGGCGCTCCGCTCACCCGGTATGTTTATTGGCGCCATTATCATGGCAGTAGCCCTTAGACCCTCGCTGTCCCTTGTCTTTGCCGTCAGTATTCCTCTGATGCTCATCACGCTTGGCTTTCTCATCAGAATGGGCTTCCCCCGTTTCTCCATGATGCAAAAGAAAATCGACAAACTCAATTCCACCGTTCGCGAAAACGTCACCAACGTCCGCGTGGTAAAATCCTTTGTCAGAGAGTCTTACGAAACCGAAAAATTTGAATCTGACAATCAGGACCTGAAAGACACTGGCATGAGAGCCGTCAAGCTCATGATTTTTATGGGACCCGTCATGAATATATTCATGTATGCCACGGTCATTGCCGTTATCTGGATCGGCCACGGCATCATTTTAAGCGAGCAATCCATTGCAGGGGGTATGAGTGTAGGTGACCTTAGTATGTTCGTGACCTATACCACTCAGATTCTCTCATCTCTGATGATGGTGACCATGCTACTCATGAACGCCTCCCGCGCCCTTGCCTCTGGGAAGAGAATCTGCGAGGTGCTTGACGAGAAGCCCGACATTGCAGACGATACCGCGCGTTATCCTGAAAAAAAGGTAGAAAAGGGAAGTATCTCTTTCAAAGACGTCAGCTTCCGCTATTATAAAAACAATAGCGAATGGGTACTTGAACATAACAATCTGGACACTCCCGCAGGAGCAACCGTGGGCATCATCGGTTCCACAGGATGCGGAAAAACCACTCTCGTTTCGCTGATACCCCGTCTCTACGATGCAGACCAAGGGGAAGTCACCGTCGACGGTGTGAATGTCAAAGACTATTCTCTCGTGCATCTGCGCGACGGCATCGGTATGGTGCTCCAAAAGAATCTGTTGTTTTCGGGTACCATTGAAGAAAACCTAATGACACCGTCGGCAATGGAGACGATCCGGTTGGCAGAGCGGATGGTGGACAGCCGGTGGGCAATAATCAAGGTGGTTCTGCCCACTGCCAGCGCATCAA
>JAZOBX010000201.1:0-4687 GCA_045596205.1 Eubacteriales bacterium
ATTTCCGAGGCCGTGGACCAGACCAGAGGTTGGTTCAGCTCTCTGATGGCCATTTCCACCATGCTCTTTGACTGCGCCCCCTACCGCAATGTGGTGGTACTGGGTCACGTGCAGGACAAGGACGGTCAGAAAATGTCCAAATCCAAGGGCAACGCCGTAGACCCCTTTGAAGCCCTGGAAAAATTCGGCGCAGACGCCATCCGTTGGTACTTCTACTCCAACAGCGCCCCCTGGCTCCCCAACCGCTTCCACGAGGATGCGGTGATTGAAGGGCAAAGAAAGTTTATGGCTACCCTTTGGAACACCTATTCCTTCTTTGTACTCTATGCCAACATTGACGATTTTGATCCTACCAAATATACCCTTGACGTGGCCTCCCTCTCCGCCATGGATAAGTGGTTGCTCTCCCGTCTCCAAAGCGTGATCAAGGCATACGACGATCATCTGGAACACTACCGCATTCCCGAAGCCGCCCACGTGCTGGACGCTTTCGTGGACGAGCTGAGCAACTGGTACGTTCGTCTGGGCCGCGGCCGCTACTGGGCAAAGGGTATGGAGCAGGATAAGATCAACGCCTATATGACCCTTTACACCGCCCTTGTGACGGTGGCGAAGCTTGCCGCGCCCATGACCCCCTTCCTGTCCGATGCCATCTACCAAAACCTGGTTTGCAGTGTGGACAAGAATGCGCCCATCAGCGTGCACCTGTGCGACTTCCCCGAAGTGGATGCCGCTTTGCTGGACAAAGAGCTGGAAGAAGACATGGAAGAAGTGCTGGTGGCAGTAAACCTGGGTCGTGCTTGCCGTAATGCGGCAACCATCAAGACCAGACAGCCTCTGGCAAAGGCCTATCTCAAAGGCGAAAAGCCCCTGCCCGACTTCTGCTGTGACATTATCGCAAAAGAGCTGAACGTCCGCCAAATCGTCCTGACCGACGACGTCAGCGCCTTCACCTCCTACAGCTTCAAGCCCCAGCTGAAAACCGTCGGCCCCAAATACGGCAAGTATCTGGGCGAGATCCGTCCCATGCTGGCAGCCCTTGACGGCCAGGCGGCTATGGCAGAGCTGGAAAGCCGAGGCCACATTTCCCTTTCCATGAAGGACGGTACCGTGGCAGAGCTGTCCAAGGACGATCTGCTCATCTCTATTTCCCGTATTCCCGGGTTTGTGTCTGATACAGACCAAGGCATTACCGTGGTACTGGACACCAACCTGACGGAAGAGCTGATCACCGAAGGATTTGTCCGCGAGATCGTGTCCAAGCTCCAGACCATGCGTAAAGACAGCGGCTTTGAAGTGACCGACCACATTCGCGTGGGCATCAAGGGCAATGCAAAGCTGGAAGCCATTCTCAAAGCCCACGAGGCAGAAGTGTGCGCAGATGTGCTTGGCGAAGCCGTTTGCTACGGCGAAAGCCTCACCTTTGCCCATACCTGGAACATCAACGGCGAAAATGCAGAGCTCTCTGTAGAAAAAGTTTAATCAATTGTTATATGCCCTGTTTCCCCAAGGGGGGGGCAGGGCATTCTCATACGAAAGGAGTATTCCCATGGCTGACATTTTGTTTCCTCGCACCGAGGTGGGCGGCATTTCCCTGCCTCGACTGATTTGCGGTACCAACTGGGTGGCAGGCTGGAGCCACCGTTCCCCCGCCGCCGATGCCAAAATCAAAGAGACCCACGCCGACACCGCCGAAATTTGCAAAATGCTGGAGGTGTACCTTGCAAACGGCATTGACGCCGTTATGTGCCCTTTTGATATGGCACCCGTTGTTAAACGCGCGGTAGACGAAACCGAGCAAAAAACGGGCAAGCATATTATCCGCATCGACACGCCTATTTTCAACCCCGACAACACCCCCGAAGCCAGACGGGAAGCCGAAGCCGCCATTCGCCACAGCCGCGAAATGGGCGCAGAATTCTGCCTGCTTCATCATGCCTCCGTGGAGCGTCTGGTCAACCGACTGACCAAGAAAATAGAGCGTCTTGACGACTACACCAAAATGATCCGCGATGCAGGCATGATCCCCGGCCTTTCCGCCCATATGCCCGAGCTGGTGGTGTATTCCGACGAAAACGAAAACGACGTGGAAACCTACATTCAAATCTACAACGCCGCAGGCTTTTTGATGCAGGTGGAAATTGAAACCGTCAACCGCATTATCCGCAATGCGAAAAAGCCCGTCATGACCATCAAATCCATGGCGGCAGGCCGCCTCACCCCCTTCGTGGGTCTCAACTTCAGCTGGGCCACCATCCGCGACTGCGATATGGTGACCGTGGGTTGCTTTAGCGCCAGAGAAGCCGAAGAAGATATTGAAATCTCCCGCGCCGCTCTGGAACGCCGCGCGCCCAACATCGGCCAACGGTCCAGTCCTAACCAAAACCAAGCCGCCTTCGGTAAATAATGGGGGTTGTATTTGGGCATAATCGCAAACGAAAAAGAGAAGTATGGTTCAGCACCGTACTTCTCTTTCATTTTATCATGAATTTTGGCCGCTTTTACTCCGAAACTGCGAGAATTTGATTGTATTTTTTCGTTTGCTATTTCCGTTCGCTCCCTCTCGAAGTATGTAAATACATCTTCGGATCGTGAATGGGGCTTTCTGCATCAAATTCCGTCGCTTACTGTGGCACATATAAAAAATTAGAAAACGAAATGAAAAATGACGGAAAAATACTCTCCGTCATTTTTATATTACATAAACTTCAGCAGCTCCTCGTACATTTCCAGTTCCAGGTCAATGAGGTTTTCGGTGATGTGGACGGCTTCGTCGCCTGCGGCCTTGTATTGGTTTTTATACTTGGCAAGGGACTTGATGCCCATATTGCACCCGTCTGCCAAAAGGTTGGCGATATGGGAGGTGTCGTCGTTAAAAGTCAGCTTGATGCTGGTGCTCATTTTCGCCATGGCGGCAGGAATGGGGGCGGGGTCTTTTTCGCTGGCGCCCACTTCTTCCAGAAGGGTGTGACATTTATCCCCCAGCGCCACATGGCGGCGGTTGTATTCCTCCACCAGCGCTTTCATTTTTTCATCTTTGACATAGTCTCTTACCTGCTCCAAGCTGTTGGTGGCGGATTTGCAACCCGCATTACACTCTTTGAGCAAAGCCACGGTATCGTTCATCGGTTTTCTCCTTTTGCTTTTTTGATAGTATTTGCAAAATGAAAAAAACTATGCCTTGCTACTCAAAGATGGCTGTTTTGACAAGATTTGGATGCTTTTTGCTTCTTTTTGACGTATATAATCCAAATAAACAGATTTTTGTCGGTTGTTGGACTGACATTTTTGTTGACACAAGAGATTTTGTATGCTATAATGTGTTTAGAACAGTAAAAGGAGGCGTTTTTATGATTATAAGACAAGCTTATCTTGACCGGATCATTCCTCTGATTGATAAAAATGTAATCAAGGTATTGACAGGCGTTCGCCGTTCGGGCAAGACCGTTCTTCTTTCTCAAATCCAAGATTATCTTTTGGAGAAGGGTGTTTCCAAAAGCAATATCATTAACATAAGTCTTGAGTCCAAGAAAAACAAGAAGTATAAAGACGGCGACGTGTTGTACGATGATCTCCTTTCCGCCTGCGAAGCCGCCATAGGAAAGACCTATATTTTTCTTGACGAGATACAGATTGTCAGCAAATGGGAGGAGGTCGTTTCCTCGCTGCTTGTTGATGTGGATTGTGACATCTATATTACAGGCTCTAACTCGAAACTGCTATCGGGCGAGCTTGCAACGCTGATTGCAGGCCGCTATATACAAATTCGCGTCTATCCGTTCACCCTGTCGGAAGCAAAAGCGATACAGAAGCAGAGCGGGAAATATACCACCGACGAGGCTCTTTTTGCCGACTATTTGCGTTACGGCGGCTTGCCGATGCGTTTCTCGCTTGAGGACATCTCTCTTGAGCCATATCTTTCCGACACCTACGATGCCATCGTGGTAAAGGATATTATTCAGAGAAACAATATCAAGGATACGGAACTTCTCCATATGATACTCGCTTTTCTGATGGATAATATCGGCAATCCTTTTTCTGCGCGTTCCATCGTTGCCGCACTGAAAGCAGAAGGCATTCACACTACCGTTGAAACGGTTATATCATATATTGGCTATATCAAAAAGGCGATGGTGGTTTACAGCGCACAGCGATACGATATCAAGGGCAAGAAGCTTCTCACGACGAACGAAAAGTATTATACCGTTGATCTGGGGCTTCGCAACTGCGTTAAGGCAAGCGGAGAGATCGACTATAATAAGCTTTACGAAAATATCGTTTACCTTGAACTTTTATATCGCGGATACGACGTTAAGGTTGGCAAAACGGACGACTATGAAATAGATTTCGTCGCGTACAAGGGCGCTGATATTCTGTACGTGCAGGTCTGCTATCTTCTCGCTGCTCCCGAAACTGTGGAGCGTGAATTCGGCAACCTTGAGCGCATCAAGGATAATTATCCAAAGTATGTCGTTTCGGGCGACATTCCCGACTTTTCACGCAATGGAATCAAGCATTACAACATCATTAAATTCCTTCTGAGCGAATAATTTCGAGAAGCGATTCTTGCCTAAGGGTGAAAATCGCTTCTCTTTGTTTATGTGGCGCAAATACCGGGGAGAGAGGGCATAAAGAAAAATGCAACACAGATTTTTCGTCCATGTTGCATTTTCCTTGTTTAGCCACT
>JAZOBX010000202.1:0-3032 GCA_045596205.1 Eubacteriales bacterium
ATGTTGGAAAGGCTACTCAAGCAAGATGATGAGAGTCTTTGGAAAAGCATTGTGAGCATTGCAAAAAGCAAGGGGGTGACCCTTCCCCAAAAGACACCCAACCCCGAAGAAATGAAAAAATTAAGGGGGGTTTTGGCAAATCCAGATAAAATTGATATGGTGCAAGCCATGAAACTGCTGAACCAATACCGAAAGGGGCGGTGAGATGGAAGAAAAGAAGGGGCATACTTTACAGGGGATTTTAGGCAAGCTGCTGGAGCATCCCGAACAGCTACTGGGGGTGCTTCATCTCATTGGCAGTCTTACATCGGGGGATAAAGGGGAGACGGATACAACCGTTCTTCTGCCCGAGGAAGAGGTAAGCCAAGCCGAAGAAGAAACGACTTCTGACGAAGCAGAAGAGGTTTTTGCGGAAGACACAGAGGACACAGATAAAGCGGAAGAACCCGTTTCGTCGCAAAATGAGGAGACTGTGGCTGTATCAGCAAGACCAAGACACAGGCGCAGAGAAATGCTCGTTGCCATCAAGCCCTATATCAAAGACAGCAAAAGAGGGCAGATTGACCGCATTCTCCACGCGGCAGAGCTGGTGGAGTTGCTCAGAGAATAGGAGGGATGCCATGTATACACGGCCATATGCGGAAGAAGAAATGAGAGAGCGGCAGACAGCCCCACCGCCACAGTATGACGGTCATCTGTTTTCCTCCTCTGCAAAACATTTGGAAGAAGACGTAGAAGGAGCAGAAGAAGCAGAAGAAACGGTTTCTGCCTCTTCCCTTTTACACACCTCGCCCCCAAAAAAGACGGGAATCGGACATATTTTTACGGATCTGCTGGGCAAGAATCCCCTGAAAGGCCTCTTACAAAGCGATCTTTTACTTACTGCGGCGGCGGTGTGGCTACTGTGCAACGATAACGAAGAGGATGACTTCCTTTTTATTATATTACTGTTTTTCTTACTTAGATAAGTATTTCAGGCAACGGTCAACGGGATTGGCCGTTGCCTTTTTTTGAGGTTTGGATGAAAGAGCAAAACAACTTGCGCTAAAAACAAGCATTCTGCAAAGGATATGGGAAGGGGGCAATGCCCAAAGTGTAAAGCAAGGCAGACTGCAAAGCAAATCTGCGCTATGCTTCCCTGCTTAGCCGCCAAAGACCATGGAGAACATATCCAGTTGGTTGGTTTCGGTCAGCTTGTCCAGCACTTTGCCGCGGCGGAGGGTTTCAATGACGGTTTTGGAGAGCCCTGCTCTGTTGCGCAGGTCTTCTACAGAGTAGATCTCGCCTTCCTTTGCCACGTCTGCGATTTTTTGGGCGGCGGTGTCACCGACACCGTTCAGGGCGCTGAATGGCATACGGATCTTACCGTCCTCGGGGAGATAGTATCTGGCATCCGAGCGGTAGAGATCGGGGGGCATGAAGCGGACGCCTCTTTGCATGGCTTCATAGACAAGCTGCATGGTGGCCAGCTGTTCCGACTCTTTCTGGGTGGCGTCGGTGCCTTTTTTCTCCAGCTCCTGGATCAGATCGTGGACCACACGCTTACCGCCCATGACGATTTCTGCGTCAAAGCCACCGGGAGCAACCGACAGAAATGCGGCGTAGAACTGCATGGGATAATGGATTTTGTACCAACCGAGACGGATGGCAGACATAACGTAGGCGGCGGCGTGGGCCTTGGGGAACATGTATTTGATTTTCTTACAGGAGCCGATGTACCAATCGGGTACGTCGCAGGCTCTCATGGCGGCTTCCTGGTCGGGCTTCAGCCCTCTGCCCTTACGCACGTCTTCCATGATACCAAACGCCATGCTGGGTTCAAGACCGTAGCGAATGAGGGTCAGCATGATGGAGTCACGGGTACCCACTACCTTGGAAATGTCGCACACGCCTTCCAAAATCAAGTCCTTGGCGTTGCCAAGCCAAACGTCGGTACCGTGGGTAAGACCAGAGATCTGGAGCAGGTCGGCAAAGTTTTTGGGTTTGGCGTCTTGCAGCACGCCAACGATAAAGTGGGTACCGAATTCGGGCAGACCCCAAGTACCGAGAGGACAGCCGATGTCTTCCTCCGTGACGCCCAGAGGCTTGGTGGAGGCAAAGAGCTCGTAGACGGCTTTATCGTTCATCTTCACGTCCAGGACGGAGGTGTCGGTGTAGCGTTCCAGCATCTTATATTTGGTAGGAATATCATGGCCCAGCTCGTCCAGCTTCAGAATGGTATCATGGAGATAGGAGAACTGGAAGTGGGTAGTCACGATATCGGAATTGGGGTCATCTGCAGGGTGCTGTACGGGGGTAAAATCGTAAATGGAATACTCTTTTGGCACAACGATGATGCCACCCGGGTGCTGACCTGTGGTGCGTTTGACGCCTACCAGTCTGTCTACAAGATAGTCAACCTCTGCGCGGGGGAGAGACACGCCCTTGTCTTCCAGGTATTTCATCACGAAGCCGAACGCGGTTTTGGAGGCGAGGGTGCCGATGGTACCTGCGCGGAACACGTGGCCCTCTCCGAACAGCTCTTCTGTGTATTTATGGACTCTGCCCTGCACGTCACCTGAGAAGTTCAGGTCAATATCGGGGGATTTGTCACCGTGAAAGCCCAGGAAGGTTTCAAAGGGGATATCGTGGCCGTCGCCAATCATGGGTGTGCCGCATTTGGGGCAGTTTTTATCGTCAAGATCAAAGCCTGAGCCCACCTGACCGTCAAGGAAAAATTCGCTGTGGCGGCAATGGGGGCAACGGTAGTGAGGCGGCAGAGGGTTCACCTCGGAAATGCCTGCGGTAGAGGCAACGAAGGAAGAACCAACCGACCCACGGGAGCCTACGCAGTAGCCCAGGCTTTCGCTGTAGGACACCAGCTTTTGGGCAATCATATACAGCACCGCAAAACCGTGGCTGATAATGGAGTCCAGTTCTCTGTCCAGACGTTTTTGCACCAACTCGGGCAAAGGGTTGCCGTACCATTCATGGGCTTTATCATAGCACATACGCTTCAGATCTTCTTCAGCCCCGGGGATGGAGGGAGTGTA
>JAZOBX010000203.1:0-3238 GCA_045596205.1 Eubacteriales bacterium
CCTCATAAAAACGGTCTATGCAAGCAAGAGCGGAAGAATAAGAGTCGCAAAGGTACTTTTCCTCATAGGCATCGGGGGTTTCTTTGATGCAAAGCTCATAAACAAAGCCCGCAGAGGGCTCCGAAAACTCTTGCCACTTGCGCTTTTCGTATGCAATATACGCCCTTGCCAATGCCGCCCCATCCGCAGAAGCCGTCAAAGCAAATTGCTCTAAATATGCCAACCGTGTCTCATAATTTGGTGCATACCGATAGAGCATTTGCAAAAGCTCGTTTTCCCGAAAAGAGTGATTCGTCGCCTTGATATTCGCCCGCAGGTCAGCGGAGGGCAAAAGCCCGATGATGATTTCTTTCATAAATATCCTTTTTCACATAGCAAAAACAAAAGATACAGTCTTTTAGCCTATTATACCATAATTTTCCGCCCAAGGCAAGAAAAAAGAAAAAACAATACCTTCAAGCCGCGCTTGAAGGTATTGTAAATGATATACCCCCGAAAATGTAGAAGATAATATGGGGGTTTTTGGAAATTTTGCTACTTTTGGCAAAGCAATTCACAGCGATCAGCATTACAAAACGGCAACCTCTTCTTTGGTTGAGGTGAAATATATGTGTAAATGCCATTCTCCGTCTGCGACTCTTTTGCGGCAAAAAAAGCTTTCGCTGCGCTTTAAGATACGGCAAGCAAAAATTCTCTTGCCTAATTCGTCAAAATAGGGTACAATAGGATAGAAATAGAAATGGGCAGAAAGGAACAAGGATATGTGGCAAGGCAAAAGAGTGTCCATTTTAGGCGACAGCATTTCTACCTACCGCGGGGTGTCGGATGACGGAGAGGCGAGAGAAAGCATCAGATATAACCCCTGGCGTTATAGTGACCCCTTTCCCCAAGAGAAAACCTATTGGCAACGGGTGATGGATGAGTGGGGAATGGTGCTGTGCGTCAACAATTCCCGGTCTGGTGGGAATCTCAGTGGCAAAGACAATCCCGATGCAGGGGTAAACCGAGCCGAGCAGCTTGCCCGCGATGACGGCACTGCGCCCGATTTTGTGATTTTGTTTATGGGCATCAACGATCTGGGGCGCGGGGTGGACGTGAAAGTGTTTCAAGAGGATTACCAAAAGGCCTTGCAAACCATTGCGAAAAACCACCCTGCCGCTTTTGTTTGCTGTATCAATTTGCCCGACAGAGACAGTCGCATCAGAGCAAGAACCATGGCGTTTAACGCCGCCATTCAGAATGCCGCAGAGGCAATGGGAGAACGGTTCTTTGTGGCAGATTTGTTTAGCAGTATATTAAAGGACGATTTTTATTACGACAACACCACCGACGGTCTGCACCCCAACGAATACGGTATGCGCTATATTGCAGAGGTGGTCATTGATGCCATGCAAAAGGTTTACCTCTCATCTCTATAAATGTAAAAAACTCGGTTGTTTCAACCGAGTTTTTTGCCGTATATAGGGGGGTTTTTAGAGATTTTGCCAATTTTGGCAGGATTTTTGGCAAAGGGAGAGGATATGGTCTTTTTTCTTGAGCAGGTCAAGCCAGGGGGCGGGGATGGATGCTTTGCCGTAGAGGGCGGCGGCAAGTCCGCCTGCTACGGCGGCGGTGGTGTCGGTATCGTCGCCCAAATTCACGGCTTTCAGCACGCAAGCTTTGTAGGTTGTGGTGGTGAGAAGGCACCAAAGGGCGGCTTCAAGGGTATGGACCACGTAGCCTGAGGACTGTATGTCCTCTTCTGAAAGCTTGGCAAAGTCGGGGGAGAAAATGCGGGCGTAATGCGCAAATTCGGGCGAGGCAGAAAAGCGGTCTTTCGCTTCCTTAAGGGCGCGGTGAATTGAGGATTTCTGGGGACTGTCCAGCAATGCAAACAGCACCGCAGAGTAGATTTTGCATCCCAAAACAGAGCGCGGATGGGCATGGGTCAGAGCAGAGACCTGCTCCACCGCCTGTTCCCACTCTTCTTCCTCCAGAGAGTACCATGCAAAGAGGGCCAGAGGGTGAATCCGCATCAGCGCGCCGTTGCCGTTGGCATACTCTCCCGTCACCCCGCAGGACTCCGGGGGCATTCCCTCGTTTTTATACCGTTCAATGGCATAGCTGCAGGTAGTACCTACGTCAAAGGTATGTCCCGTTGGGGTGTAGTGGTCGTTTTCGTACCACAAAACGAATTTATCCATGATGTCTTTCAGGTCCAATTTGCCTTGGGAGAGACTGTCCAGCGTGGCAAGCGCCATGGAGGTATCGTCTGACCAGCACCCTTTGGGCAAGGAATAGGTGCCCCAGCCCCGCATATCCAAAACGGGTTGCGCCCTCAGCTCCTCGCGGGAGCAAAATTCCACAGGCACCCCAAGGGCATCCCCCACGGCATGCCCCAGCATCACTTCTTCCAGACGGGGCAGAAAGGCTTTCGGGCTAAATTCTCCGAAACGGCATCTCCTGCGTATAGAGCGGGGGAAATATTCTTGGGGCTCGGCATATACAATTTTGGGTTTTTCTTGCATATCAGTCATTTAGTCCTTCCTTCCAGGATGCATCGTCGGCATCTATACTATCTGTTACAATGTCTCTCACCATACGGCTTACAGAGCAAAAGCACCGTCCAATACCCTCCCCCGTCTGGCGGTAGGTGGCGGCGCGGGAGCGTCTGATACCTATGTCCTCTGCCACCTCTTCTGCATCCATATTGGCGCCAAGGAATACAAATTCCCAGTCGTCCTGCTTGGTTTTCTGTTCAATCAGCCGCCTAACCTTAGAGTGGGTATAGTGGCGGCTGGCGTTTTCCATGCCGTCGGTGGTAATGACGAACACGGTGCGGGCGGGCTTGTCTTCTCTGCGGGCATATTTATGGATACGGCTGATATGCTCCACAGTTTCGCCCACCGCATCGTAGAGCGCCGTACAGCCGCCTACGCAGTAGTCTGCCCTCTTCATGGGAGAGATCTCGTCAATGGGAACACGGTCATAAAACAGCTCGGTCGCAGTAGAAAACAGCACCGCCGTTACGTAAATCATCCCTTCCCCTTCCCCTTTTTGCTTTTCAATCATGGCGTTAAAGCCGCCCACGGTATCTTCTTCAAATCCCGCCATAGAGCCGCTTTTGTCCAGCACGAACACCAGCTCTACGTCCCTGTTAGGCAGGGGCTTGGGCATTTCAATGCCGCCGCAGTTTTTAATATACAAGTCGGATCGTAGCCATGTCGTTCTGTGGGCCAAGGAGTTGGCTAAGACATTT
>JAZOBX010000204.1:0-11314 GCA_045596205.1 Eubacteriales bacterium
TGGCTCACAGAACGACATGGCTACGATCCGACTTCCCCTGCGCTGGCAGACGGCAGTCTGGATTTCTCCTTTTCGGGGCTGAAAACCGCTTCCGTCAATTATATCCACCGCTGTGAGCAGCTGGGCATTGCCATAGACAAAACCCGCCTTTCTGCCGAATTTACCTTAGAGGCAATAGAGGCGGTCTATCAGAAAGTCAGCCAAGCCATGGACGCCTATCCAAACCATCCCTTGGTGGTGGCAGGCGGGGTGGCGGCAAACTCTCATTTGCGGCAGCGACTGAAAGCCCTCTCAAAAGAAAGACAGGTTGCCCTTTCTATTCCCCCTCTGTCGCTTTGCGGCGACAATGCCCTGATGGTGGCGGCGCAAGGCTACCACGAATACATGGCAGGGCATCTGGCGGATACCTATCTCAACGGCTCCGCGGCAGACCTGATGTAAAAAGTTTTCCACAAAGTTTTCCACATTTTGAAAGTTTTGCACCCCTTTCCCACATTTTCAACAGTTGAAAGTGTGGAAAACTCCTTCACTTTCATGAAAAATCCCCTAAACCCCCCTACTTTTCTTGTTTTTTTAGACGAGTCCCTTTTGTGTTTTGTGGAAAAGTAGGTAAAAAACGCCCCTAAAAGACGAAAAAACAACCCTACGGAACAAAACAAAGGAACGATTTATGGAACATATTGACAAAATCAAGGGCACCTACGAGCTGAAAACCTCTCAAAAAGGTCATCCCCAACCCAAACGCGCCGTATCCAGCGCGGTGGTCAACCGTCTGCCCCGCTATCACCGTTACCTTGGGCAACTCCTCCGCGAGGGCATTCTGCGCATCAGCTCAGGGGAGCTTTCCGAGCGCATGGGCGTAACCGCCTCGCAGATACGCCAAGACCTGAACTGCTTTGGCGGTTTTGGGCAACAGGGCTACGGATACCACGTGCAATATCTCTACGATACCATCGGTGAGCTGCTGGGCGCAAACGAACAGTATTCTGCTGTGTTCGTAGGCTTTGGCCATCTGGGTCACTCACTGGCAGGCAGCGCCATGCTGGAACGCCGCGGGATTCAGAAGCTGGCTATTTTTGAAACCAATCCTTCGCTGATTGGGTCCTTTTCAGGTGGATTGCCCATTTTAGACTATGCCCAAATGGAAGACTGGTGCCGCTCCCATCAGGTGACCATCGGTATTCTTGCCGTCCCCCGTGAGCAAGCGGAAGCGGCAGCGGTCACTCTGGCAAAAGCAGGAGTGAAGGGCATCTGGAACTTTTCCGATACGGAGCTGGATTTGCGCATTCCCGGGGTGGAAATTGAAAATATGCACCTTTCCGACGCCCTTTTGGGTCTTTGCTACCGTCTGCGCACCAGACTGTCCCAAGAGCAGGAGGAAGACTGATGAAGCCAAAACTCCGTTTTGCGGGCGGCGGACTTGACGCCGCTCTTTCTCCCCTTCCCCGCTCTCCTCATCTGCTGGAAGCCACGGCGGAGGATCTGCGCGTGCTGATTTGCCTTGCGGCAAAAGGCACCGACACCACCCTTGCCACCCTTTCCGCCGAGGCAGGCTGCAGCACCGCCCGCGTGAGAGGCTCTCTTGCCTATTGGCAGGAGTGCGGCGTTCTGGAGGAGGATGACGGCACCGCTAAAGCAGAAGAAAAAGAAGAAAAGCCCCAGCCCGCCGAACGCCCTCTTGGTATGTCCAGAGAATTGCTTTCCCGCGGGGAAAAAGAAAACGCCGCCTATATCACCGCCCATTCCATGGAAGAGCTCATCGACGAATGCCAGCGGCTCATGGGCAGACTGTTTAACCCTTCGGAGATTGCTGTGATCGTAGGGCTTTCCGAGCAACTGCAATTTGATTTTACGTATATTATGACGCTTGTGGCCTATTGCGCCAAAACCAATAAATTAAACCTGCGCTATCTGGAAAAAATGGCGATTGGTCTCTTTGATGAAGACATCACCACCCCCGAGGCGTTGGATGCCCACCTGAAACGGCTGGAGCGCGCCGCCACCCACGAAGGCAAGCTGCGCAAACTCTTTGGCATGGGAGAAAGAGCCCTGACCAAAGCAGAAAAAGACTGCTTTGCCCGTTGGGTGTGCGACTTTGGATATGATATGGACGTCATCGGTCTGGCGTACGATATTACCGTCAACACCAAGCAAAAAGCCATCGTGCGCTATACAGACACCATTCTCAAGCGCTGGCATGATGCAGGATGCAAAACCCTTTCCGACTGCGAGACACTGCTGGAAAAGGAAAAGCAAACGCAACCAAAGAAAAAGCAAGGTCGCGCCCTGCCCGATCCCGAACGCCCCACCAGCTTTTCTACCGACGATTTCTTCTCCCGCGCCTTGGAGAGAAGCTACGGCGCAGACCCCGACAAAGACAAAACCTGAACATAAAGGAAAATCATTATGGCTTATGCAAACGAAAATCTTCGCCGTGTAAAAGAAGACATTGCCAGACGGCGCATTCTTGCCATGGACCTGGCGGAGCAAAACCGCAAACATCTCCATTCTGTCAGCCCCGAAGCAAGGGAAATTGACGCCGCCCTGGCGCAAACCGCTATGCAGCTGTTTGGCGTGGCTTGTCTGCAAAACGGCGATGAAAAAGCCGCAAAAATGGAGCAGATCCGCGCAGAAAACCTGGCTTTGCAGGAAGCGCGCGCGTCGCTGCTGGAGCATCTGGGACTGCCCAAAAACTATACCGAGCCCCAATATACCTGTACCCTTTGCGCGGATACGGGGTATGTGGGTGTGAATATGTGCAGATGCATGAAGCAGGCGCTGGCAACAGAGGGCTTCCGCACCAGCGGTATCGGTCATCTCATTGACAAGCAGACCTTTGATAACTTTAGTCTTGACTATTACAAGGGCAAAGACAAAGACGTGATGCGCCAGAATCTCGCCATTGCCAAACGCTATGCAGAAACCTTTTCCCGCACTTCTCCCAACCTGATGCTGATGGGCGCAACGGGTCTGGGCAAGACCCACCTGTCCACCGCCATTGCCAGAGAAGTGATCATCAAGGGCTTTTCCGTGCTGTACGACAGCGCGCAGAATATCATCGGTGCCTACGAGCATGACCGTTTCCATAGCGGCAGAGGCGAAGACAAAAAGGAAGCCGAAAAATACGAGACCTGCGTCCTGCTCATCATCGACGACCTGGGCACGGAATTTCAGAGCAATTTCAGTCTCAGCACTCTCTATTACCTGCTGAATCTCCGTCTCAACTGCGGCAGGCCGACCATTGTCAGCACCAACTTTACCGCCCAGGACCTGCGCGCCCAGTACGATGACCGTATTGCCAGCCGTTTGATGGGCAACTATCAGCCTCTCATTTTCCGCGGTGACGACGTGCGCTTCCAGAAGTTGTCTCATTAAGACTTTTGCCGCAGGCAAAAGTCAACTCTTCACTCTTCACTCTTCACTTAACGGGTCGTCGAAGGCGCCGACCCCTACCATGCTTTGAATTTCGCCGCAGGCGAAATTCTTCACTGTTTCGCATCCATGCGAAACATCAAAACACCCCAAGCAAACTTTCGTTTGCTTGGGGTGTTTCACTCTACACTTATCTATGTAAAAATACGAGGCTTCTTATAAGGATGTGATTGCATTCATCTTAGGGGAGGTAGCAAAGCGGCCTGTGGGTCTTAGAAAACGATTGATAATCGTTTTCCCCCACAGGTGACCGAGCCGCAGCGAGACCTCTCCCCTCCCGAAATAATCGCCCTACGAAAAAATTGTGGGCGGATAGATACAAAAAGATATCCGAAGAATAGGAGGCATTGCTGATGGTTATGTCATTGTGCCAAGCCGCATCCGTATATTGTATTCTGTCGCAAAGAATAGCGGGAGGGGAAACCCCTCCCCTACGGGTTGGTGGGAATCTCGGGCAAAGAGAAAGTGAACAGTGAAGAAACCCGCAAATACAATTTGCGGGTTGTTTAGATTTGGGCTTCGCCCAAAGTGAAGATGTCTCGCTTGCGAGACAGTTTAGAGTTGTATTACTTTTTCTTGTTTTCAATCAACTTCTGCACTTCCACAGCAGGAATAATGAACAGAGCGCAAAGGAGGCTGACCAGGGTTTCCTTCCAAGTGAGCGCCACCGCGCCAAAGAGGGTGCGGAGAGCGGGCACGGCGAATACCAAGCCCAGCAATGCCACGCCAAGCACGAACGCCACGTTCATCATCTTGTTGGAAAGAAGAGGACGGGAGAAGAGAGAATGAGACAGGGCTCTCATGTTGTAGGCATGGAGAAGCTGAATGGATGCCAGGGTCAGGAACGCCATGGTAATACCTGCAGCTTCGCCGGAAAACAGGTGTTTGCCGAGGAAGTAAGCGGTGAGCACGGGGAGTGTTTGCATCACGCCCTGCACAAGAATGCGAATGCCGACCTTGCCCGCAAAGAGACTGCCGCTGGATTTTCTGGGCTTTTGCTTCATCACGTCCTGTTCTGCCTGCTCCATACCCAGCGCCAGGGCGGGGAGAGAGTCGGTGATCAGGTTGATCCACAAAATCATAATGGGGGTCAGGAACTGTCCGCCAAAGAACACGCTGACCACAAACAAGCACAGCACCTCCGCAATATTGGCGGAAAGCAGGAACTGAAGGGCCTTTTGAATGTTGGCATAAATCTTTCTGCCTTCTTCCACCGCGCCCACGATGGTGGCAAAGTTATCGTCTGCCAGCACCATATCGGCGGCGCCTTTGGACACGTCCGTACCCGTAATACCCATGCCGATACCGATATCGGCGGTTTTAATGGAGGGGGCGTCGTTGACACCGTCGCCCGTCATGGCAACGATCTTGCCCAGCGCCTGGTGGGTGCGCACGATACGCACCTTGTTTTCGGGGCTCACACGGGCAAACACCGCGCAGGAGGGCATGATGGCAATCAGCTCATCGTCGGAGAGTTGGTCCATTTCCGCGCCAGTCATGGCTTTGTCGCCTTCCTGCATAATGCCGATTTCTTTGGCAATGGCAATAGCGGTATCAATATGGTCGCCTGTGATCATCATGGGGCGCATCCCTGCCTCACGGCACACGCGCACGGCTTCGGTGACCTCAGGGCGAGGAGGGTCAATCATGCCCACAAGGCCTACGAAGGTCAGGTCTTCTTCATAATGCTTGGCGTCCTGGGGCAGGTCCTCACGGACAGCCGCCGCCAACACACGGAGCGCCTTTTCTGCCATCTTGCGGTTGGCGGAGAGAATGTTCTCGCGGTCGGTGTCGGTGAGGGGTCGCACACCGGCTTTGGTGGCAATTTTGGTACAACGGTCGAGAAGCATATCGGGCGCGCCTTTGGCGTAAAGCACCCGCTTGCCCTCGGTCATATTGACGGTGCTCATGCACTTTCTGCGGCTGTCAAAAGGTACCTCATCCACACGGGGATGGGCTTCGGTCAGAGCGGCATAGACGTCGCCGCCGTCAATATAATACTGCACGAGGGCGGTTTCGGTGGGATCACCGTAGAGCTTGAGATGACCGTCATCTTCCCCCTTCCCTTCTGCGGTATCGTTGCAAAGGGCAAGGGTGCGACGGAGCAGGAGCGTGTCGGCGGTGGCAAGGCCTTCACTGTCGGTGTAGGCGGTTTCCATGGTGTAAAGACCCTTGACGGTCATGCGGTTAACGGTGAGGGTACCCGTTTTATCCGAGCAGATCACTTCGCAACAGCCCAGGGTTTCCACAGAGGGCAGGTTGCGGATAATGGCGCGGCGCTCCGACATTCTTTCCACACCCAGCGCCAGCACGATGGTCACCGTGGCAGGCAGGCCTTCGGGAATGGCGGCAACGGCAATGGCAACGGCAGTCATAAAGGCTTCGGTAAAGACGGCAATAGTAAATCCGCCCGCTCCCAGCGCGCGAATGATATTCACCGCAAAAATCACCACCGCAATGCCCAGCACTAAAATGCTGAGGAGCTTAGCGGTTTTGCCCAGTTGGTTTTGGAGAGGAGAGGTCTGGGCGTCTTCTCCCGTAAGCATTTCTGCAATTTTGCCGATTTCGGTCTGCATACCCACGTGGGTGACCACACCCTTACCTCTGCCGTAGGTTACGGCACTGCCACTATACGCCATGGTGAGACGGTCGCCGAGAGGCGCGTTTTCGGCAGGTGTGCCGTCGGCATTTTTATCAGAGGGAACGGACTCGCCTGTGAGGGCAGATTCTTCAATTTGGAGTGAAGCAGTTTCCAGCAAACGCAGGTCGGCGGGGACAGTATCTCCCGCTTCTAAAAGCACCACGTCACCGACCACCAGCTCTTCCCCGGGAATACGTACGGGCGCGCCGTCGCGGAGAACCTTGGCGTAGGGACGGTTCATGTTTTTCAGGGCATCCATGGCGGCTTCGGCTTTGTTTGACTGTACAAGCCCAATCACCGCATTGATGACCACGATCAGCAAAATAATGCCTGCTTCGATGAGCTCGCTGGGCTCGCCCTCCGCCACGGAAATAATGGCAGAGATCGCCGCCGCTACCAAAAGCACGATGATCATCATGTCTTTGAATTGCTCAAAGAATTTGGCTAAAAGTGATTTGCGTTCAGGCTCTTTCAGCGCGTTTTTGCCGTCTCGCTGTAGCCGTTTCGCCGCTTCTTCAGAAGACAGCCCCTGCTCGGTGGTTTCCAGCTGCGACAGGGTTTCTTCTTTTGATAGATGATGGAACAGTTTCATGTTTTCCTCCTCTGTTTAGTATGTACATTTTCTTTTTTATATTATGTAAAGTGAAAATTTCTATGCAAAATGCGCTCAAATAAACAGCTCCAGCAGGTTTTTTATACCCAGCAAAATCAAAATCACGCCGCCTGCCAGCTCTGCAAGCTTCTTATGCTTCTGCCCGAAGCGATGGCCGATATAGAGCCCTGCAAAGGACAGCCCAAAGGTGACCACCCCAATGAGACATACGGCTACGAGCACCTCTCCCAAACCGGAAAAGGTATGGGCAAAGGTGATGCCCACGCCAAAGGCGTCAATGCTGGTTGCCACCGCCATCACAAGCATGGGGAAAAAGGCAAGAGAGCGAGTGTCGGTGTCGCAGGCCTCCTCTTCGGGCGAGCAGGCCTCTCGGATCATATTGATGCCGATGAGCGTCAGCAGAGCAAAGGAGATCCAAGGCATAAAGCGGTCGGCAAAGCGGGAGAACGCCACCCCGAGAAAATATCCCAAAAAAGGCATCAGCGCCTGAAAACCGCCAAACCAAGCCCCCACGATCACGCCTCGCTTGGGAGACACACGGTCAAGGCAAAGACCCTTGGAAATGGCAACAGCAAAGGCATCCATAGACAGCGCCACCGCATAGGTCAGCATCAAGAGAATATCCATATTATTCCTTCTTTATCATGTTATTGCAGAGTTTTATATATACGCAAGAAAACAAAAAAAGAGACTCACAATGCGCCGGACCAAAACAGCGCATGAGTCTCATCAATGAAGACAAGCCAGGCAAAGGGTTGCCAGGATGTTGACTTGCCACACGAAAAACGACCGTCTTTCGCGCCAATTACTCCCTCACGGTAGATGTATTGTAGCACAAATGGAAGCATTTGTCAAGAGAGACGGTAGATTTTTACATTTTTACCGAGGAACCGAAACACATTTGCCACATATGATAAAGGTAGAACAAATGGGGGTGACATAGATGCATATCGTGATTGGCGGCGGTGATGCCCGTATGGGGTACGCGGCAAAAAAACTGCAAAGCAAGGGCTGTTCGGTGACATTCTGGGGATGTGACAGAGCTGTGACCGACCTTTGCCCGTCTGCAAAAGTGCTTTTAGCGGCGCCGCAGAAGGCAGATTTGCTTCTTTTGCCCCTGCCGCTTACCCGAGACGGAGAAACGGTGGCAAACGCTTCCCTTTTGCTCTCAGAAGTGGAAGAGGTAATCTGCCGTTTTTCTACTCTGCTTTGCGGCGCCCCTACCCCTTCCCTTTGCCAAAAAGCAGAGCAAGCAGGCGTGCGGGTAGTGGATCTGCTACGGGAAGAAGCCTACGTCACCCCCGTTGCCCACATGACCGCAGACGCGACCTTGGGGCTTCTGCTCACCCACACGAAACGGCGGTTTTGCGACCTCTCCGTGGGCATTTTGGGATACGGGCGCATTGGACGGTGTCTGGCAAAGGAGCTGCTGTGTCTGGGGGCGAGGGTCACGGTGTTTGCCAGAGGCAAAGAAAAGCCCGCTCTTGCCAAAGCAGACGGGGTAACGCAGGTGGAAGAAATGCCACAGGGGACAGAGGCGCTTGCTTCCCTTTCGGTACTCATCAATACGGTGCCCGCCCCAACAGTCAGCGAAGAAATCCTGAAAAGCTTGCCCCCTGACCTGCTACTGATAGAACTGGCAACAGGCGTACACTTTCCTACCCCTACCGCCCAGCCTCTTGTTTTGGGGCACGGGCTACCGGGAACAATCTTGCCTCTCTCTGCGGGAGAGCTTTTGGCAGACCTGTGCCTGCCCTATCTTACAGGGGAAATGTAACCCCATTTCCCTAAAAACCATCCGTAAAACAAGGAGTTTTTATGATTGGATATGCTTTTTGCGGCTCTTTTTGTACCCATCGCACAGCCCTTGATGCACTCAGAATATTGGTGCAAAAAGGCCATACCCTGCAACCCATTATGAGCGAAACGGTGTATACAACCGACACCCGCTTTGGCACAGCCAAGGACCTGCAAGACCAGGTCATGCGATTGACAGGAAGAGAAATTATTCACACAATTGTGGGCGCAGAGCCCCTTGGCCCCACCCTGCCTCTGGATGCGCTGGTGGTTGCTCCCTGTACGGGCAACACTCTGGCAAAGGTCGCCCAAGGCATCACCGACTCGGCTGTGACCATGGCCATCAAAGCCCACCTCCGTTGCGACAGGCCCTTGCTTTTAGCATTGGCATCCAACGACAGCTTGTCGGGCAATTTGTCCAACATTGCCACCATGCTTTTGCGCAAGGGCGTGTTTTTCGTCCCCATGCGGCAAGACGACCCCAGCCAAAAGCCCCACTCCCTTGTGGCAGACTTTTCCCTTCTCCCCGAATGCCTTGACGCCGCCCTCGAGGGCAAACAAAAGCGTCCTTTGTTTCTGTGGGCAACCGAAGGTTGCCCACAACTCTTCACTTTTCACTCTTCACTTTTAGCTCCCAACTTTCAACTCTTCACTTTTCACTTTTAGCTCCTAATCTTGCCAACAGCAAACGTCAATGCAAGACATCGCCTTGGCGGTATCTTGCGTCATTCGGCGGGAGCAAGCCCCCGCCCTACGCATGTCCGCCAGCCAAGTAGCAACAATCCCGCTGCGCAGGATGAAATCCACCAAAGGTGGAAGAAATCCATTTTTGCGGATGCTAAAATGGGAGTTGAGGGTGAAGAGTGAAAAGTGAAGAGTGAAGAGTGAAGAGTGAAGAGTTAAAAAAGCCTTCCTTTCGGAAGGCTTTTTTATCAGTAATGACGCTTACGCTCGTGGACGTAACCGCTTTTGATGCGGCCGCGGGCACCGGTAAAGCCTGCCGCGGCGGCTTTTTTGAACCAGGTTTCCGCCACTTGGGGATCCATGTTCATGCCGTCACCGAATTCGGCAAAGCAAGCCAACATATACATGGATTTGGCATACCCCAGCTTGGAGGCGGCAAGGAAATAGCGGATGGCTTCTTCCTTTTTGCCCATGTGGTACAAGCTGCACCCTGTGGCATGGATATGGCGCAGTTGCTTTTGCTGTTTTCTCTTTTTGAGCAGTTCCATCTGCCCCACGGCATCGGCAAATCCGTTTTCTGCCGCCACCGACAAAAGCTTCACAGCGGTGCGATAGGAGAGTCGCACGCCGTGGTTATGGGCATACAGCACGCCCAGATGGTACACAGCTTCCGCACTGCCGCCTCTCACCGCTTTTTCATAATAGGTCACAGCCAAACGGGGACTTGCCTTACAGCCTTCCCCTTTTAAAAACATATTGGCGGCAGTAAAGGCAAGGGCGGTGTGACCCATGTCTGCCATATGCACAGCCAACTGCAAAGCCCCCTGGTAGTCACCGTTTTCGTAGGCGCGTTTGACCTTGGCTTCCGCCGCAGAAAGGGCGCGGCTGATGTCTGCCACGCATTCGCCTGCTTCGTCATCTCCCTGCATGGTGGCTTTTTGGAACCAATACAGAGCCGTTTCCAGATTCAGAGGTACCAGCTCGCCGTCGTAGTAAATATGTCCAAGCACGTACTGGGCGTGGCTGTGGCCTGCTTTGGCGGCTTTTTCGTAGTAATCTTTAGAGAGGAGGGCGTTCTTTTTGGGCGCGCTCTTGTCTGCCAGAAGCAATTCTGCCAGATAAACGTAGGCGTCAAGACAGCCCCCGTCACCTGCTTTGGCAAGGTTTTCGCGGATGGCGGCGGTTTTGAGAGTACCGTCTCCCTTCCCTTCTGCTTCCAGACGGCTGGCGTGGTAGAGTCCTTCGGGGTTTGCCGACCCTAAAAGGAACAAATGATACGCCATGTGGGAGTAGCCAAGCCCTTCCGCATATTTGCCCAGCGCCACCCGCTTTTCATCGAGTTCCGCATAAGCAGGGGCGGCTTTGCCTTTTTTGGATTTATTTTTTCCAAGGAAAAACAGCAGTACACTCGCCCATTTACTGCTTTCCTTCACTTTGTCCAGATAATATCTGGCTTCGCTGTACACCTTGCGGCGCATAGCGCTGTACGCCAGGTCAAAGCAAGCCTTTCCGTGGCCGCTTTCCGCACTGCGCCAAAGATAATAGTTGGCCACCTCGGTGGATTTTTGCTTTCTTTGGATGCCTGCCAGTTCATAGCAAGCCAAGGGATCGCCAAGCTCTGCCGCCGCCCACAGCCAAAAAGCGGATTCTTCTCTTTGTTGGCTCCGTTTGGCGCCCATGCAGCGATACACCGCGTACGCCGCGCAGGGGGCTTCCTCTTCCGCCGCCACCTTATACCATTTGATGGCTTCTTCGGGACTACCGTTTTGCTCGGCTTCCACCGCCTTGTCATAGGAATGGATATCGCCTAAATATTCTGCTTCCAGACCGCAAGCAGGGCAGGCAGAAATTTTGTTTTTCTGACCGGGTTCCCACTCATGTCCGCAATTGATACATTTCATGTTCCGTCTCCTTTCGCACAAAAGAGTCTTTGACAGGCTTTTTTGCCGTCACCTTTTTTCGTTATGTCTATGCATTTCTGCAAAAAATCATGTTTCTTCTTTTATTTTACAATTTGTGAGGAAATTTGTCAAGCAGAAACCGACCAATCCTGCCATCTTTTGAAAAATTCCTTCCTTTTTTTATATATAATAGGCGTTTTTATTTTTGACGTATAGTCTGTTCTCTTAAAACACATACTACCAAAA
>JAZOBX010000205.1:0-17432 GCA_045596205.1 Eubacteriales bacterium
GATTTCACTCTCTGTTCTCCGCAGGGAGAATAGAGATTCGTCTCTGTAACATCCAATGAAATGACGGCAGAGCCGTCATGAAATGCATTCGCTATGCGAAAGCGGGAAATGAACCGCAACGCGGTTCATTTCCCGCCGCAATGCTTTCCGCCGCATTGCTTGGAGTAGGGACAGCCCACGCATTTCTGACCGCGTTTTTTGGCTCTCCAAAGGTAAAAGACGATGCTGCCTGCGATGGCAACTAAAATGATAATGACGATTGCGTTTTCCATATAGATATATTATGCCTTAAGGGTTTTGTTGGTGTGCAGAATCAGACCTACCACCACGCCTGCCATAGCCAGTACTGCCGCAAGACCTGCGAGGGCGGCGCCAACATTGAGGGTGGCGGGGGCAAGAATCAGAGTGCCCACGGTGTAGATCAGGTAAGAGACGGTGTAGCCCACTGCCAGCTGAAATCCAATGCCGCCCCACAGCCATTTTGCGCTCTTCATTTCGGCGTTCATGGCGCCGATGGCAGCAAAGCAGGGGGGAGTGTAAAGGTTAAACATCAGATACGCCAGAGCAGCTACCTTGGAAATGGCGATAATGCCCGCTACCTCTGCGCCTGCCCCTTCCATCATGGCAAGCTCTTCGGTATCAATGAGGTTTTCCAGGCCCACGAAGCACACCGCAAGGGTGCCCACCACGTTTTCTTTGGCAATAAAGCCCGTGATGGCGGCGGCGGCGAGCTGCCAGGAAAGCACACCCACGATAGGCACGAGCAGATAGGCAAAGGGGGTGGCAATAGAGGCGAGAATGGATTGGTCTGCCGTCTCTGCCAAAGTAAAGCGCCAGGTAAAGGACTGCATCAACTGTACCGCCATATTGCAAAGCAAAATAATGGTGGCTGCCTTCACGATGTATGCCCAACCGCGGCTACACATGGATTTGAATGCGCCCCAGAAAGAGGGAGACTTATATTCGGGGAGCTCAATGATAAAGTAGGATTTTTTGGCTCTGAAGCCCGTGATCAGATTGATGAGCAACGCGCCCACGAAAATGAGGGCAATGCCTGCGAAATACATCAGGGCGCTGACCCACCAGGCGTTGTCAAAGAATGCGCCTGCAAACAGGGCAATGACGGGAATTTTTGCGCCGCAGGGCATAAAGGGTGCCAGCATGGCGGTGGCTCTGCGTTCACGCTCGTTTTTGATGGTGCGGCTTGCCATAACACCGGGTCCGGCACAGCCCACGGTGATGACGAAGGGAATGACGGACTTACCCGAAAGCCCCACCTTCTTGAAAATGGGGTCAAGCACAACTGCCACGCGGGACATATAGCCGCAGTCTTCCAGCAGGGCAATGAGGAAATACATGACCATGACCAAAGGCAAAAAGCCCACCACAGCCACCACACCGCCAATCACACCGTCCACCAGAATGGCAGGCAAAACGGGATGTACGTTGCCAAAAATCGCGCCTTCGGCAAAGAGATCTGCCACAGAGCCCTGGAAGATTTCCAGAATCGGCACAAGCCCCGGGATGAAGGTATCACCGATTTCTACGCCCTCGGCAATCCACGCGCCCAGGGTGGATTGGGAAATATAGAACACAAGAAACATCACAGCGGCAAAAATCGGAATGCCCAGCCATCTGTTGGTCAGCACTTCGTCGATCTTATCGCCCATGTTTCTTTCTTTGGTCAGCACCTTACGGGTTTCCACGGCTTTCACGATACCGTTGACAAAATCAAAGCGGCGGCGGTCTGCCAGCTCTGCGGCAGCCTTATCCTTGGGAGGAATATTGCCTTCGGTGTACGGGGCGGTCTGGGTCTTACCCACAAGAGAAACGGCAACCTCCACCAAGGCCTTCAGACCTTTGGAAGAGGTGGAAACGGTGGATACCACGGGGCAACCCAGTTTTTTGGACAGGGTGTCAATATCAATGGTCGTGCCCTTTTTCTCGTTTAAGTCGCTTTTGTTCAGCGCCACCACCATGGGAATGCCCAGCTCCAACAGCTGTGTGGTGAAAAACAGGCTACGGCTCAGGTTATCCGCGTCCACGATGTTGATCATCACGTCGGGATTTTCCTGTTTTACATAGGTGCTGGTCACACTCTCCTCGCTGGTGAAGGGAGACATGGAATAAGCACCCGGCAGGTCAACAGCAATCAGGTCTGCCTTGCCTGCGTATGCTTTTTTGATGGGGTGTTCTTTTTTGTCTACGGTCACGCCCGCCCAGTTGCCCACCTTTTCGTTTCTGCCCGTCAGGGCGTTGTACATGGTGGTTTTGCCTGAGTTGGGGTTCCCTGCCAGAGCAATTCTCATATAGAGTTTCTCCTTATATGTATCCTTTTCGGAAGTATGTACGTTTTTAGTTAGCCATGGCTAACCTAAAAGCCAAAAAGAATCGCTTGCCGCATTTGGTACAAACACCTGCCCTATCAGATGATAATGGCATCGGCAAGCTGATTGTCGATGGTATACCGCGCATCCTTGATCGCCACCACCAAGCCGCCCTTCAGATGGCGCACAACGGTAATGCTCTCGCCGCTGTAGCAACCAAGCGAAAACAAAAAGGCGTTCATTTCTTCGTCTTCGGTTTTCACTTCGCGGATGATATATTCCTGTCCGTCCTGTGCCTGGCGCAGTGTCATGAGGGTATCCTTTCTTTTGGCTAAAAACCCTTTGGTTTTTCGTGGATTTTTTCGGTTAGCATCTGCTAACCACCATGTATTATACTGGATTCAGAGCAATTTGTCAATATTTTTCCCGAATTTTTCTTGCTTTTTCGAAAATTTGTTTTCTTTTTGCAAAGATATTCCCCTCCGCCACGGAAAAATTCGTCTTTTTGAACAAAAAGTTCACAATCCCCTTTGTTTTTTGGCTTGAAAATTCCCGCGCGATATGATATAATGAAGGCGTATCAAAGGTGGCAACGCCTGACGCCACCCAAAGGAAGGAAATAGTATGGCACTTTACGAATCGGGACAAATGTATCTGGAAGCCATCCACGTACTGCTCCAAAAAAATGAAAAGATCCGCGCCATTGATATCGGCGCTTATCTGGGATACAGCAAGCCCTCCGTCAGCCGCGCGGTAGGTATTCTGAAAAAAGACAACTATATTTTGGTAGATGCAGAAGGCTACATTACCCTGACCCCTCAGGGGCAGTCGGTGGCAGAGCAGCTCTACGAACGCCACACGGTGCTGAGCCACATGCTCATGGCGCTGGGCGTAGACGAAAAAACCGCCACGGAAGACGCCTGCCGCATTGAGCACGTCATCAGCGACCAATCCTTTTTAGCGGTGAAAAAACATTACATGAATTATAAGAAATAATTGAAAGAGAGCAGTTCGGCCGGCCGAACTGCTCTCTTTGCTTCTGTAGATACGTCAGCGTTTCAGGGGAAGCAGCATGCGGGTTTCCTTTTTGTAGTCGGCAAAGCCTTCCTTTCGGGATTGCCGCTTGTCTGCCATGGGAATGCTGACGGCAAAAAACAGCAACGTGTTGGCAACTGCACCCGCCAGAAAATACCAGGCAGAGAGGTCTTCCGACACCACCGCCAACGCCACGCCCCACCACATGAGAATCTCGCCCAGATAGTTGGGATGGCGGGAATACTTCCATAGCCCACAGCGGATGAAATTGCCGCAGGGGTGTCTGCGGAAGCGGTGCATCTGAAAGTCTGCCACTCCCTGCAGAGTCGCGGCAGAAAGAGACACCAAAAGAAACACAAAGCCAAGCCCGTCAGCTTCCAGCCCCTGCCGCAGGGCGTGTAGTGCGGGGGGTATGCAACCGAATACCACAAGGGTCGGCACCATATGAATGCCCACCAGATTAATCAGGGGATAAAATACCCCTGTTTTTTCTTTTAGCATGGTATACCGCCAGTCCTGATGGCAAAGATTTTTGAAGGTATACGCCCAGTTGAGCGTCAGGCGCAGGCCCCAGAACCATACGGCGAGGAGCAACAGCGCTCCAAATGCGGAAAGGGATCTGCCAAAGGCAAAGGCGGTGATGATCACAGGCGGTTGCACGCTCCAGTAGGGATCGTACACCGAGGCGTTGCTCAGCAGTACGCTGAACAAAAATGTAAACAAAGTGGCAACCGTATCTGCCACAAGGAGAGACAGCCACCAGGCATAGGGCAGGCGTTGATACACCCAAATTCCCAGTACAGAGGCGAAAATGTAAATGAGCGCCACGCAGGCGAAGCTTGCCGCGCGGTTTTGTTTGAGTCGGTTCATATTACGTCCTTTTTTATGTTCACTTGCTTTTGCGAGGGTTTTTAAGCCGCCAAAAGCGTTTTCCTTGTCCTACCCTCTATTTTTAGCAAAAAGCATAGGGGTTTTGCTTTAGTTCATTGAATTTGGTTTGGCTTTAAGGGGGAATGTAAAGACAAATCGTGGCATCATGATTCCACGCCTTCAAGAATCAGCACCCAGTCCTGCCCTTTTCCCGCAGAAGGCGGGGCAAAGGTGAATTTGCCGCAGGGGGGCAGAATGCCAAACAGGGTTTCCTTGCCTGTGCGGGGGTCAAACCAAAAGGCTTTTAGTTCTTTGGCATCGGGGAATATGCCCAGCTCTGTGGAAAAAGGAATACCTAAGGGAGAATATATATAGGCGTAGCCATTTCCTTTCGCCGCCGCCATTTGCCCCATGCCAAAGCCGTTTTCGGAGAGAAGTTCCGGGGCGGGGGCAAGGGAGAAGTAGTCGCGGGAAAAGCGAAGCTTTGTCAGATGCTTCATTTGCAGGGCGGCAGGGTGGGAAAGCACCTCTTGCCAGGCAAAGGGATAATAGGGAGACGGCTTCCTGTTAAAGCACCAGATGCAATGGTTGCCGTAGGTATGTCCGCAAACGCCCGAAAGCAAGCTCCAATAGGCGTTTTGGCGCACGTCGTCCTCATTCCAGTAGTAGCCAAGGTCTGCATTAAAGCAGGCGGGGTGGTCCTCATAGCGGGGCTCGGCGTCCATGTAGGGCTTTGGGCCGTAGCTTGCCATTTTTGCCATCACCTGCAAGCTTTCGTAGCATTTGGTGGCGTGTCCCGTTTGGGAGGTATGAAAATCAATATAGTCTCTGTCTCCCACAAAGTCGGTGGAGTCTGTGTGTCCTCTGGGGTGGAAGGTGATCAGATGGGCGGTGTCCACTTCGCGGACGCCTTTCGCCATAGCGTCAATGATGCGGTGGTGGATCTCCTCGTCCAGAGAGCGGTCTCCCCCCAGCATCCAGATAATGTTCCAATGGTCTTTATACCGCTCTGCGATCCATTTGCCGTAGGTGTAGGCGTTTTCTTCGGTAAAGACCACAGGCCCTTTGCCCCAAAGTAAATTGTATTTATCACCCCAGGTGGGGAGCAACGCCACAAACAGTCCCTTTTCCGCCGCCAGACGCACCGCATAGTCCACGTGATCCCAGTAGGAATAGTCTCCCGCAGTGTCGGGTTTTTCGGGGTCGGGCAGTCCGTTTGTCTCCAAAAGCGGCACACGTCCGTAAACGTTTGGGACCGTCAGCCCCTCCATTTCCGCCAACGCCACCGCTTGGATCACCGTAAAACCTTGCGCGGCTCTCGTCTCCAAATAAAGAGCAATTTCCTCGCGGCTGAGACGGTGAAACAGCTCCCACGCCGTATCTCCCAGATAAAAGAAGGGCGTGCCGTCCGAAAAGGCAAAATAGCGTCCCTTGATGCAAAGTTGTTTCATGATTTTCTTCTTTCTGCCGCCCGACGTGTTTGTCTTGGCGGCTTATATTTCCTTCCATTTTTGCGAAAGCAAAAATTCATTTCATCTGCCGAAGGCAGATTTCATCCCGCTCTGCGGGATTTCATCCACCCAGAGGGTGGATTTCATTCTCTGTTCTCCGCAGGGAGAACAGAGATACCTACCGCCTTTGGCGGTATGCATCCGTCGTAGACGGATTTCTTTCACCCGAAGGGTGGATTTCATTCTTCGTTCTCGGTAGCGAGAACGAAGAGTCGCTCAAAACTATCATTTTTTCTACGGGTGACTGAGCCACAGCGAGACCTTGCTCTTTCCTAAAAATGTAAGATACCGCCTTTGGCGGCAGAGATGTCTCTGTTCTCCCTGCGGAGAACAGAGAATGAAATCCGTCTGCGACGGATGAAATCACTTCGCGATGAAATCCACCAAAGGTGGATGAAATCCATTTTCGCGGATGCGAAAATGGGAGTTAAAAGTCAGTCAACAACTCAGCCAAACGACCCTCCTTCAAGTCGTCAATGTCAATGACGCGGATGTCCAGCTCGTCTGCGCGGTGGCGGGTGATAGCGCGGCAGTGCTGGGTGGTGACGATGACGGCTTTTGCCAATTTTCCGCCGAAACGGTCGCGAAGAATGGCAAGCTCGTTTAAGGCGTCGGTGGTGAGGCGATTGGTTTTACAGCTGATAAACAAGGGCTCAATGCCGCGGGAGGCCATGACGTCAATTTCGTTGGTAACGGTATCCCGCTTGGCAGATGCCTCCCAGTCCACTACCACGCTGGCGCGGACGTCATCAAAAACGCCCACGTCAAGGCAGGTCTGGTACACGTACAGCTCCAGCACGCTTCCCACGTCACGGAGCCAGGCTCTGACCTGCTCATCTCTGAAGGTAAAGGACAGAGAGGTGTTACCGTGGAAACGGAGATGCTGCAAAAAGCCCATATTTTCCAGCTCTTCGAGCAGCTCCACGGGAGCAGACACCGTGCCCTTCTCCCACTTTACCCGCATGGGAGCGTCCACAGACAGTCGAACGGGCCGATCCCTTTCAACCTGAGACACCCTTTGCATATAGCCAATGAGCTGCTGCCACTCCCGCTTGTGGGTCAGGTACAGATCAAAAAAGGCGGGAATATCTTTGGCGTAGCGGGAGAGAATGGCGTTGTCCACCCTGCCCTGCCGCATGACGCCGCCCGCCATTTTGAAATAGTCCTCCACGCGGTAGGTCACCTCGCAGGGCAGTTCATCCGCAAAGGGGGCGTTCTGAATATTATAAAACCGTTTGGTTTTTCGGCTGAAGGTAAAGGCGGGCAGCTTCAGCTCCTCGCAGACCATACCGCAGGCAAAAAGGGCGCCGTCGGAGCCGCCCGTGATATCCAGTACACAGTCGGGATAGCGGTTCGCCACTTTTTTCAGCGTGGCTTTAATGGCGGAGGCCTGGTAGCGGCTGGTGCTTAAAAACACCAGTTTGGTGCTGAGCCCTCTGTGCTCGGCATAACGACGGATGCGGCGCTCGGCTTCTTTTTCTCCCGCAATCTCAGGCGGGCAAAGAAACACAGTGCGCTCGGGGCGAAACACCTCTGTGGCAAGAATATTTTCCACGGGGCGTTCGTCGTAGAGTTCAATCAAGGTTTTCATAGGTATTCTCCCTTACAATATATAAGGTATAATGGGAAGATCAAATGAAACAGTTTACACTCTCATATTAGCACAAAACGGAAAAAATGTCAATCAAAAGCGGTGGCGGAAAGGTTGTGCTTTGCAAATTTGAATATTTTTTGAACAAAATTGTTGACAAGTCAACAATTTTGTTGTATAATGGGTCGACCTATGGGGAAAGTTTGCCCAAAAAGAAGCGGGCAATCGCAACCAAATTGGCAACAATATAGAAAAACCCCTCTATTTTTAAAAAGGAAGCAAGACAATGACGAAGAAACTGTCCAAACACGCTCCCCACAAACCGGCAGAACTCAGCTTTGCAGATGAAAACTATCGCCGTTTTTTGCTGTATTTAGATCACCTCAAAAAATGCACCAACAGCATTGAAGCCCATTTTGCCCAGCGATTTTCCGTGAAGGGCGTACATTTATTCTGGCTCTATGAGCTTTGCCGCTATCCCGAAGGACTCACCTCGGTGGAGCTGGCTGCCCTTTGCAACGTCAACCGTTCTCTTGTGTCCAGAGAAATGCCTCTGCTACTGGAAAAAGGCCTGGTCTGCCACAAGGAAGCGGAAGAGCCTAAAAAATACAACCGCCTCTTCTGTCTGACGGCAGAGGGGCAAGCGTTGGCAAAAGAACTGATGGAGGTCGCCTCGGCGCTGCAGACAGAGGCAAGCGTGGGGATATCTCCCGAAGACATGGCAACCTTTCGCCAAGTACTCCAGACCCTATCCGTGAATTTTGAGAAAATCATGACCGAAAGCCCCATTTTTTTAGCAGAAAGGAAACAAAAATGAAGCATCCTTACTACAGCGGTCCACGACAGCTTCGGGACATGAAGGACTACCTTGCCTTTTTGGCAGACACCCACAAGGAAGCCCCCGCTCTTTCCTGGCGCACAAAGCCCTTGGACAAAGAGGCAGAGGTCCTCAGCTTTGCGGAGCTGGAGCGCACCGTCAAGGCCTACGCCACCGCATGCTACGGGCGCGGCATGAGCGGAAAGCATTGCATTCTGCTGGGCAAGCTGTCCATCGAGTGGGTGCTGACCTACTACGCGCTGATGACGGTTGGCGCGGTGGTGATTCCCCTTGATAAGGATTGGCAGAAGGAAGACTTAGCAGACACCGTCTCCAACGCCGACGGCGCGTTTCTCTTCTGCGACGGCGACATAACCGAAAAAGCCGAATATATCTCCGCCCACACAGCCGTTGGCGCGCCTATCTATCTTCAAAGCAAAGAGGGCGGCGGCATCTGGGATATGATAAGTGAAGGTCAGGCCAAGCGTGACGCAGGCAACCGCGACTACGAAAATGTAACCATCGACCCCGACGCATTGGCGCTGATGGTCTACACCTCGGGCACCACGGGAAAAGGCAAGGGTGTGATGCTCTCGCAGACCAACCTGCTTTCCGACATCTGGGGGGCCTTGCAAATTCTCAAATCCGGCAAAAAAACCGTTGCCGTCTTGCCTCCGCACCACACCTTCGGCTCTACCATCGGCTTCCTTGCCCTGCTCTACTACGGCTCCCACGTGTATCTGTCCAGCGGCATCCGTTATCTGCTGGGCGAGATGAAAGCGGAACGGCCCGACTTTATGATTTTAGTACCCCTCTACCTTGAAACCTTTGCCCGCAAGATCAAGGCCGTTCTCCACGAAAAGGGCATTGAAAAACTGATTCTCGGTATGATGAAAATCACCCACGTACTGCAAAAAATGGGTCTTCGCTTCGTGACCAAGCTCTACAGCTCGGTGATGAAGGCCTTCGGCGGCAAGCTGAATCTGGTGGCTTGCGGCGGCGCGCCCCTCAGCGAGGACGTGATTGGATTTTTTGATGCGCTGGGCGTGAAAATTCTCAACGGCTACGGCATCACCGAATGCTCGCCTCTCATTTCCTGCAACCGCAACGGCTACAGAGTGCGGCATTCCGTTGGCACGCCCCTGCCCTGCGATACCGTTAAAATCACCGACCAAAACGAACAGGGCGAAGGGGAAATTTGCGTGAAGGGCCCCAACGTGATGTTGGGCTACTACAAAAATCCCACCGCCACCGCAGAAGCCATTGACGCCGACGGCTTTTTCCACACGGGTGACATGGGCAAGCTGAACAAGGAAGGCACCCTCTTTATCACGGGCCGCATCAAAAACCTGATTATTCTGTCCAACGGCAAAAACGTCTATCCCGAAGAAATCGAAGTGGAGCTGGGGACGGTTGAGGGCGTACTGGACGTGGTGGTCTACGAAGGCATTAGCGACAGAGGCATTGCGCACAACGCCATTGTGGCAGAGTTCTTTATGGACGAAGAATATCTGAAAAAGAAAAATATCCAAAATGCGGAAGAATACCTTGCCCCCTTTATCAGCGAATACAACAAAACCGCCGTACAGTATAAGAAAATCGGCATCACGAAGGTGCGCAAAGAAGAATTTCCCAAAAACACCCTGCGCAAGATTCTGCGGTTTAAAATTGACAAGAGAATTGATTGATTTTGTTTTCCATTGCGCCAAAATAGCAAAAAACAGCAGAAACCCCCTATAAATTTTGCAAAAAGACGGGAGAACACGGCAAAGCAACGCCTGTTCTTCCGTTTTTTATTTTAAAAAAGAGCCGTAAATAGCGCCTTTGACGAATGCAAAATGGGTAAAATTTTCTCTCCATAGACTATTGACGGCAACAGTGCTTCTATTGTATAATGTACTTTGTGTAAATATATTCTTATAAGGAGCGGTCTTAACATGGCAAACAACGATTCCTTTTTCGACCTTGAGCTGGGTGACAATCTTAGCCGTCACCTGCGTAAATTCTCGGAAATTACCGACAAAAAAGAAGCGGCGGCGGCTCTCGACGAGCAGATTATCGCCTACCGCGACGAAGCCAGAAGCGTGAGCTGGGCCAATGCGGTCATTGATCTCCGCGAGGAGGTCATGCGGGGCTATACCGAGCTGTTGGTATTCTCCAAAGAAAAAGACACCCTGACAGCTCTCTATAACGAAGCCAAAGCCTATCTGGAAAAGCTGTCTGCGGATAAGATCAACCGTGCAAAGGCAGAGCTGGACAGACTGGAAAAAGCCAAACGCACCGTGGCTTGGTGCGGCAAGGTGGAGGACCTGTCCGACGAAATACAAAGCTGGACCAAAGCCGAGCAGACCTCCTCGGGATGCAGAGTCCGTATTGAAGAGCTGCTGGGTGAAACCGACGGCGTCCGCGCGGCAGACGAGCTGGACGAGGCGGTAGCCAAGCTGGAAAAGGCCAAAACCAAAGACGATGCCTGGTGCGACAAGGTAGACGCCCTTGCGCCCAAGTTCAAAAGCAGTTACGCCAAATACGCCACCTCCGAGGAGGCTTACAAGGCTCTGCAAAAGCAGGCTGTTGACATTCGCCGCGCGCCGGTGGTGGAAGAATACCGCGAGTGCATCAGCAAAATTGCAGGCAAGGCGGTAAACGACACCCTCGCCCGTCTGTTCCACCGTTTGGACAAGGAAAAATCCGCCCTTGGCTTTGCCCTCTCCGACTATATTCGGGACTTTGACCTGTCTTGGAGAAAAACGGCAGACAAGGTTGCCGACTATGAGAACGCCGAGCAGGCGGAGGCCGACCGTCTTGCCAATATCCGCAAGACCTTTAAGCAGTATCTCTACGAAGAGCTGGATGACGGCTCTATCAAAATTGCCCTGTACAGAGGCCACGAGGAAGCGGTCACCGTACCCGAAGGCGCGCGTTATATCAGCGCAGGCGCGTTTGCGGGCAATGAATATGTGACCGAAGTACACCTGCCCGATTCTCTGGAGCAGATTGGCGAAGGCGCTTTTGCCGACTGTACCTCTCTCGCCTACGTGACCTTTGGGGCAGGCCTTAAAACAGTGGAAGCGGAAGCCTTCTACGGTTGCGTGTCTCTGGCATCCGTGTCACTTCCCCGCTCCGTGGAGCTTGTGGGCGACAGAGCCTTTGCCAAATGCAAAAAGCTGTCGCGGTTCACTCCCCTTTCCGCCAAATGCAAGGTGGGCGCAGACTATCTGAAGGACACCCTTTACCTTGCCCGTCTGGAAGAAGAGGCCGCAGCCGAGGCAGAAGAAGCCCTCCGCGAAGAGGCGCATAAGATTGACGAAAAGATTTTCAGCCTCAGCAAAATGGAAAAAGGCAAGACCTGGCTGAGACTGCTGAGACAAATCCGCGAGGAAGTGGATGCTCTTTCTTCCGACGTCAGCGTCAGACTCCGCAGTATGGGTATGCTGGAGGATATGGAGGAGCAGGCAGAGCGGTATATAGAATGCAGCCGCTTAGACGATAAAATTGAAAACGCCGCCGACGATCTCCGCACCGCCTCCTGGTGCAAAAAGGTGAAAACCCTGTACGATACCGTTACCAAGGGCGGTTACGAGTGCAGTAAGCTCCCTCTCCTCAAACGAATCTATGACGAATGCATTCAGCTGGAAAAAGACTTAAAGCAAGCTGAAATCGACGAGCAAAACAAGCAGGCGCGTCTGGCAGACGAAGCGGCCACTGCAGAGGCAAAAGCGGCAGACGATAAAATACTTGCCGCAAAATCCATGTCTCGGGGCGAGGCATGGGAGGACACTCTGAAGGAAGCCCGCGGCATGGTGAAAAATCTTTCCTCCGCCGCATATAAAAAGCTGGCTCATCTTTCCCTTCTGACAGAAATGGAAGCCGAAGCCACACGCCTGGCAGACGAGGCGAAAGCCAAAGCCAAAGCCAAGGCAAAGGCCGAAAAAGCAAAAGAAGAGCGCAAAGAAAGAATCATCAGCTTCGTTTCCAAAACCTATCTTTACCTGATCGCCCTTGCCATTGCAGGCGTGGGATTGCTGTTTATGGGCAAGTGGCTCTGCCCCGTGCTGACGGGTGTTGGCGCAGGGATGCTCTTTGTGGTGGCAACGCTGCAAATTGACGAAGCGCTGGACTACACGCCAAAATCGATTTACCGCACCATTTTGTTCTTCCTCGGCCTTGGCGGTATGATTGCCCTTTGCTTTGCCTCCCGCAACTGGACCATTTTCTCCTTTGTCTTCTCCGTGGGCTTTGCCATAAGTTACATCGTGATTGCAGCAAAGGACGATTACGACACGGATTTTGAAAGCTTTGGCGTGATCGTCGCCGTGGTGGCGTGCATTTTGACCGTTGCTCTCTTTTTGGTATGGAGCCTGGTATGGGGCTTTAAAGATTTCGTCATCAAGGACGGCGTGCTGAAGGACTATAACGTTCGCGGGGAAACGGTTGTCACCGTACCCGGGGGCGTGACCGTCATCGGCACGGGCGCCTTCCGCGATATCGACCGAATTGAAAAGGTCATTCTCCCCGACAGCGTCAAGGAAATCCAAAGCAAGGCGTTTTACGATTGCTCCGGGCTGAAAAAAGTCACGTACGGTGACCACGTGGTGAAAATTGCAAGCGACGCCTTCCAGAACACCTCACTTGACAGCTTCTACATTCCCGCCGCCATCACCGATATATCTTTCTTAAACGACGCCAACCCCAAAGCCATCACCGTATCCGAAAACAGCGAACACTTCCACATGGTAGAGGATGCTTTGGTGGAAACGCAGACCAACCGCCTGATCAGAGCCGGCAGCGACGGCAAAATTCCCGCAGGCATTACCGCCCTTGCGCCTTACGCCTTTAAGCTGGTGGCAAACGATGCCCACATCGTCATCAACGAGGGGATCACCACCATTGAAGCCAATGTCTTTTCCTCGGTGAAAGTGGCAAGCATTACCCTGGACGGCAGTGTGAAAACGGTCAGACACGATGCCTTTAACGAATGCACCGTTGAAAAGCTTTATCTTGGCGCAAGCATTCAGTCCATTGAAGCAGGCGCCCTTGAGCATTGCTGGGTCAAAGACCTGACCGTGCCCTTCGTGGGGATTATCAGCAATGCCACCGACGGTTACTTTGGCGATATTTTCGGCAAGAAAAACGCCATTATTGACACCTATAAGGATTTCGCAGGCAACCGTATTCCCGATATGCTGACAAAAGTCACCGTGCTTTCGGGCAACGTGTTCAAAAACGGTTTCAGAGAAGTCAAGAAAGTGGAAGAAGTGGTGTTGCTGGGCGCCAAGAGAATTGAATACTATGGCTTCTACGATTGCAACAAGCTCTCCAGACTCTATATCACAAGCGATCTGGAATACCTGGGCGAATGCCTGTTCCTGACAGGTAAGGACACCGTTCTCACCATTTCCTACGAAGGCACGGAAGCGGATTGGGCAGAGGTGGAAACCTACAAGCCCGAAAGCGCCCTGAACTTCAAGTGGAACTGGGGCAGAGAAATCCACATGAGCTATCAGCAAGAAAGACCCAACAACGACTAACATACGCTCCAAGGAGTAGCATAGCAATGAAAGATTTGCAAGTGGTTGCGGCATTGCAGCAATGCCGCGACCTGTACCAAAAAGACACAAAAGACGTGGTGTCTTCCTACGAAAAAAAGAAAAAAGAATTGCAGGCGCAGCTGGCGGGGCTACAGCGCAAGGACTATACCGAAGAATTTCTTCCCACCTATGAGAAGGTATACGGCGTATTTTCCCGCCTGTATAAAAATATCGAGGAGGAACAGCGCCGTACCCACGGCCTCCGTTCCCATATCGGGGATTTTCTCAAAAAATCCACCCCCCGCACCCAGCTGAACAAAAGCCTGAACACCGACGGCTGGGTGGAGCAGATAAAGGCAGAATGCAGTGAAGCGGTGCGCCGCATCAACACCGCCGCTTCGGTGGAGGCCTTTGACGGCCCCATCAAGCAGTTCTGCCAGGCCATGGCAGACATGAAATATATCTGCGACAACGCCACCAAGCTGCTAAAAGACTGCGGCCTTTACCAAGGGGCAGAGCGCCAAGCCACCGCCCAGACCAAGGACCTGCTCCGCTTTAACGACGAGCAGTATGCGGAAAAGAAAAAGTTTGAAAATCTACCCTGCTACCCTGCTCTCATGGAGCTGAAGGCCAAGCTGGAGCAGGCGCTCCAAGGGGCGGCAGACGATCTGCTTCAAAACGGCGAGATCGACTTTGGTTGCGGCTATGAAGACAAGGTACTGATGGGCTTTTCTCCCATCAAGGAAATGACCGCAGACCTGGTGGACTTTGCCAGAGAACGGCTGGGCGTGGATATTACCCCTCTCCACCAGTCTCCCGTATTTTTCCCCATTGACGAGGAACACAGCTCTATCATTTTTGAGATGGACCCCGAGGACATGACGGACAAGAAAACCACCGCCTACATGGAAAAGCTGCTGTTTTCTTTCCTTACCTCGTCCCCTTGTCAGAAGCTGTCCGTGTCTGCCATTGAGTGCAAAAATCCCGACTCGGTGAGCATTGGCTCGGTGCTGTCTCCCGTCATCCGCCGCATGGAAGACAAACTGGGCAAAAACCCCTTCGTGTTCACCCCCGTGGCAAAAGGTCCCCAGGACGTGTCCAGAGTGATCAACGAACTGTTTTCCCTTTGCGAAACCCGCGCGGAAATTTACGATGCCAACGGATACAGCAACATTTTTGAATACAACCGCGCCACCCCCGATAACCAACACAGCTACCATCTGCTCCTGGTCAACAACTACCCCTTCGGCTTTGAGTCTGTGGATGCGGTGAGAAAGCTGAAAGCCCTGATGCAGGACTGCACCACAGGGGTGATCGTTGTGGTATTCCAAAGCGCAAAGAGCGAGGATTACGCGCCCCGCACCGACGAATACGGCAAAAAGATTACCTACCACAAGCTGGATGCAAAGGAGTGCCAGAGCGACCTGATTACCCGCTTTGACCAAGGGGAAAGCAGCTTCCTCTATAACGGAAAAATCGCCTACCATACCGTAACGGTCGCAGACTTTGATCCCCAGACCTACTGGGCAGATCTGAACGAGGGCAGTAAAAAAGCCAACATTCTGTATCTGGATGCCATGCTGGAAAAGCTGGTGGCAAAGGGTGTGAAATACTCTGCAAGAAAAGCCAAGCTCCGCATTCCCATCGGGCAAAAGGACGGCGAATACCACGATTTTATCACCGACGCCAAGGACGCTTCCTCCGCTATTATTTTGGGCGGTATCGGTTCGGGTAAATCCTCGTTTTTGCACACCCTCATTCTCAGCGCCGCTTATCTCTACTCCCCCGAAGAGGTGGAGTTTTACATCACCGACTTTAAGAGCGCAGACAAATCTGCGGACTTTGTCAACTACCGCGAGGGCGAAAAGCTGTATCTGCCCCACGTCAAATATCTGTCTATGAAGAGTACGGCAGAAAACGCCTTTGATATTCTGGACATGATCGAAGACCTGCACAACAAGCGCCAGAAGATTTTGGCAGACAGCGGCGTGGTCGACGTGGCCAACTACAACAGCCTGCCCGAAGTGGAATCAGGGCAGAAAAAGCCCATGAGCCGTATTCTGTTCTTTATTGACGAATATCTGGCGTTCCTCAACGGCGGCGCAGGAGAGAAGCAAGGCAACATCACCACCACCAACAATATTCTGACCCGCCTGTCTAAACAGCTCATCCGCGTTCGTTCTTCGGGTATTTGTATCGTGCTTTGCGGTCAGTATCTGGAAGGCCTCGGCAAAAACGATCTGGGCCAGATCGGTACCCGTATCGGTATGAAGTCTTACAGCGAAGAGATCATGCAGTTTACCGTAGACGAGCTGGGAAGAAAAGCAGAAATCAACAAAGCCCTTACCACCAAGGGTATGGTGCTGATGTCCTCCAACAACGGTCTGGATAAACAACTGGTGCGCTTCGCCTTCTCGGGCGACACGGGCAAGAAACGGCAAGTGTCTCTGGCAGAAAAGATCCGCGCCAAGTGGGAAAATTGCAGTGTGCCTCCCCAAGTGGTGGCAGGCAGTACCGCCGCCGTGCCCATTACCAGCGACAAAGGCATGGCAGACCGCATCAGAGAGGATGCCAAGATCGACCCCAGCAGCTACGTTTTGTATCTGGGGCAAACCAGCGCCTCCTCCGCCCCTGTGGGCTTGCGCTTCTCCAACGATACCAACGCCATGGGCTACTATGCCTGCGTGGCAGGCAGCGACCGCCTGCGCTCCATCGAGAGAGCCGTTTTGCTGGCGTTTCTGGAAACCACCGCCACCCGCGGTATCCCATACAGCGGCCCCCGTATCACTTACTGCTGGAAGCGTAGCGGCAGTAGTGACGAGCTGGGCAACTGCCTGGCAGAGGAAATACAACGCTACGGCGAGCTCTCCCGCCATATTCAGTATTATAGCGAAGAATACGAAGCCGCAAAATCCATCATGGGCCTCTATTCTCTGTTCAAAAAACGCAAATCGGGTGACAAGTCCGTGGACCGCGCCCCCCGTTTCCTTTTGATCCACAACCCCGAATGGCTCAGCACCGTGGGTTGGGCAAAAGAGCCGCCCCTCTCAGGAGGCGTAGACAAAAAGCAAAAGCAAGAGGAGCAAAAGGCGCTGGAAGCCCATATGACGGGCATTTCCAAGGATGCCATGGCGCAGTTTGGCGGCGCGATGGGTATGCTGGCAGGCTTTAAGACCCCCGCAGAAAACGCCCCCAAAGCCGCTGTCAAGGAAGTGGTGGAAGAGCCGCTCTATTTTGCCGAAAGCGAAGTGAAGGCGGCAGTCAAAGACCTGTATAACAACGGCCACAAGGAAAACATCTTCCTGCTCATCACCACCGAAAACAGCAAACAGATGTATGACTACATCCAAGCCGAAGGCCGCCAGGAGGATGCCCAAAACTACCGTATTTCCGACACCTTTGGCAAAGACCAGAAGCAATACCCCCGTAGCTGTTGCCATGTGAGAGGCTTCCGCAAGATCGTGGAATTTGACGAAAACGGCAACAGAGAATACGCCCTGGTCCCCGTCAGCTCCAAAACCAGAATGTACCTCTACGACACCGACTCCCAGTCGGCATGGTGGGACAATTTGGTAGAGATGCTTCGTCGGTAAAGGCAGAGCCATTACCGACGGGGAAGTTCGCCGCCCGGCGAGTGAAGTTTTCTCGCGAAAGTGAAGTTGCCTTGCGGCAGTGAAGTTTGCGCCGTAAGCGGCGCAAGTGAAAAGTTGTTTTAGACAAACAAAACTTTGCCACAAGCAAAGCGAGCTACTC
>JAZOBX010000206.1:0-11645 GCA_045596205.1 Eubacteriales bacterium
CTGTGAGCCAAGGAGTTGGCTAAGACATTTGTCTTCCTAAGACCGCTTGGCCGACTTGCAGCTGATTTTCCAGGACCCCTACTCCAGTCTGCCTCCCCGTATGACGGTAGGCAACATTATTGCCGAAGCCGTCCGCGCCCACCGTATCGTGCCCAAAGAAGAGGTGCACGACTACGTGCTGGACATTATGCAAAAATGCGGACTCCGTCCCCAGTTTTACGATCGCTATCCCCATGAATTTTCAGGCGGCCAGCGTCAGCGCATCTGTATTGCCTGCGCCCTTGCGGTCAAACCCAAGCTGGTCATCTGCGACGAGCCCGTTTCTGCCCTTGACGTGTCCATTCAGGCGCAGATCATCAATCTGCTCAAAGACCTGCAAAACACCATGGGCCTTACCTATATGTTTATTTCCCACGATTTGTCCGTGGTCAAATACATTACCGACAGAATCATGGTTATGTATCTTGGCAATATGATGGAAATGGGTGATACCGAGGGCATTTTCAGACATCCTCTCCACCCCTACACCGAAGCCTTGTTTTCTGCCGTTCCCGTGCCTGACCCCGATGTGAAAATGAACCGCATCATTCTGGAAGGGGATATTCCTTCTCCTGCCAATCCTCCCTCAGGCTGTAAATTCCATACCAGATGCGCCAAATGCATGGGCGTTTGCGCCGCCGAAGCTCCTCGCTACGTAGAAGCGGAAGAGGGCCATTTCGTGGCTTGCCATCTGTATGACAGGGACATCATGGAGCATGGAGATACATACGATCTCACGCCCTACACGCCTCCCGCTCCCCAAAGCGAAACAGAAGAGCCCCATGAAGAAGCCTGAAAAAAAGAAGAAACAGCCTTATATAGACGACGGTCACACCGTCTATGATATGTCAGGCCTCAGCCGAGACAAAAGCCCCTCGCAGAACATCGGGCTTTCCAAAAAAGAAAAAATTGCAGCCATATCCGCCGCATTCGCTTGTTATCTCCCCATGCTTTTGGTTGTGCTGGGTAGCTTTCTTGTGGTAATGCTGTTGATGAAATTATGGCTTCATGTGTAAACAAGGAGTTTTCCACCATGTCAAAAAGACTCATATCCCTGCTTTTGCTTTTGGCAATGCTTTGCCCTATGCTGCTGACCTCTTGCGACTTTTTGCGGTCTGCGTTTCCCTCTGAGGAAGGCACTACCGCAGTCGACAAAATGGATGCGGACAAACAAACGTTGCAGATTCTCAAAAGCAATGCAAAACTCACCCAGGACCAACTGCTCTCCCGCATCAAGGCTGAATATCTGATTGCCAACGGCGGGTATAAGGACAGTGATCCCATCGTTGCCATCGTTACCTTGCCCGGCGCATCTCTGATGGATCGCTATATCGTGGGTAACGTCCTCGGCAGCGTGGCCGAATACGTGCAGTCCGATGCGGGCAAAGCGGCAAAAGAAGAAATTCTGGCAGAACAAAAAGCCCTTGTAGACAGTCTGCTGGCAGAAGGTCTCATTTCCGAGGTAGAATACAGCTACTCCACCATCATGAACGGCGTGGCTGTGCATACCACCTACGGCAATTTCAAGCAGATCTCAAAGAAAAACAACGTCTACCAGACCATTCTCTCCGATACCTTCAACCGCCCTCAGGCCATTGAAGGCACCGATGCTTCGGGTATCGTCAACCCCGTTGACGTATATCCCACGGGTATTTTCAATTCCTCCTCTGCCGTATCCTCCACAGGCGAGCATTTCACAGGCAAGCATACCGCCGTGGCGGTGCTGGACTCCGGCTTTGACTGTGAGCACACCGTCTTCCAACACCAGCCCGAGGGCGAATTGCTGATCACCCAACAAGCGGTCTCCGCCGTTCTCGCCAATACCACCGCCATGAAGTTGGACAGTACCCTTGAGCTCATGGACGTGTATTACAGCAATAAGATTCCCTTCGTCTTTGACTATGCCGATAAGGACAAAAACGTCAACCCCTACGATTCCGAACACGGAACCCACGTGGCAGGTATCATTGGCGGTTTGGACGATACCATCACAGGCATTGCCATTGATACGCAGCTGGTGCTTCTCAAGGTTTTCCCCGACCTTAACGAAGGCGGTAAAACCGAAGATATTCTGGCCGCTCTTGAAGATGCCGTTCTGCTTGGCGTAGATGCCATCAATATGTCGCTCGGTTCTTCCTGCGGCTTCTCCAGAGAAGCCGACGGAGATGCCGTCAACGCCGTTTACGATAAGATCAACCAAAGCGGTATCAGCCTGATCTGCGCCGCCAGTAACAGCTATAGCTCTGCATTCGGTGGCGAAGGCGGTAATACCAACAAAGTCACCAACCCCGACTCTTCCACCGTTGGCTCTCCCTCTACCTATCCTGCAGCGCTGTCCGTTGCTTCTATCAGCGGTACCAAGAGCAAATATATCGTGGCAAACGATCAGCAGATCATCTTCTTTATTGAATCCAACGATATTTCGGGCGATCCCAACGATTTCTTTGCAGAACTGGGCATCGGCACGGGGGAAGGGCAGACCGCCAGCAAAACCTTTGATTACGTCACCATCCCCGGTGTGGGTCTCAAAGCCAACTACGCCGCTTTTTCCAAAGACGAGCTGAAGGGCAAAATCGCCCTGGTCCGCCGCGGCGACAATACCTTTGAAGACAAAGCCCTCCAAGCAAAGCTGGCAGGTGCCGCCGCCTGTATCATTTATAATAATGTAGAAGGCGACATTTCCATGTCCATGGGTAAGTCCGACCATATTCCCACCATCTCCATTTCCAAGGAAGACGGTGCGATTCTGTCCCAGACCGCAAGAGGTAAAATCACTCTGACCTTCCAGAACCAGGCAGGCCCCTTTATGAGTGACTTCTCCAGCTGGGGTCCCACACCCGACCTGAAGCTCAAGCCTGAGATCACCGCTCACGGCGGCAACATTCTCTCCTCCGTGCCCGGCGGCGGATATGACGAGCTCAGCGGTACCTCCATGGCATCCCCCAACCTTTGCGGTATCGTGGTGCTGATTCGCCAATATCTCAAAGAAAAATACCCCTCCTATACCTATCAGCAGATTTCCATTATGGCAAATCAGATGCTGATGTCCACGGCAACCATCATCGTTGATCAGCAAGGTAACCCCTATTCTCCCAGAAAGCAGGGCGCAGGCCTTGCCAGCCTTTCCAACGTGGTCAATACCAAAGCCTACCTGACGGTAGACGGCATCGACCGCACCAAGCTGGAGCTGGGCGACGATAAAAACAAGCTGGGCGTGTATGAGATGACCTTCTCCGTGGTCAATCTGTCTCCCGACACTCTGACCTACGACCTGTCTCTTATCGCCATGACCGAAACCGTCTCCAAGTCCGACAGTGACTACGTGGCGGAAAAAGCCCAGATCCTTGGGGGAAAAACCCTCTTTTCCGTAGACGGCGTGGCCCTTTCGGGTACCACACTCACCGTCACAGGCCACCAAACCGTGAAAGTCACCGCCACCTACACGATGGCGGATGCCGATAAGCAAATGATTGACAGTCTGTTCCCCAACGGTATGTTTGTGGAAGGATTTGTCAAGCTAAGTGCCGCAGATGATGCAGAAATCGACCTGAACGTGCCTTTCCTGGCCTTCTTTGGCGACTGGACCCAAGCCCCCATTTTTGATAAAACCTACTATGAAGTGGAGTCCGAAGCCCATAACGCCGCCATTGACGACGAGGATAAGCTCAAAGCCGATTACTTCGCTACAACCCCCTACGGCTCCTATTACTACAACTACATTATTCCCCTTGGCACTTACCTCTATGACGTAGACACCAATATGTACGACGCAATCCCCGCCACGGAAGAGCATATTGCCATTTCCGATACCCTTGGCACCATCGACGGTATTTCCGCCGTATACGCAGGTCTCTTGCGTTGTGCCAAAACCGTGTCCTACACCATCGTAGATAAGATTACGGGCGAAGAAATCTACCGCAAGGACGTTGCCAACGCCCAAAAGGCCCATTTCGTGACTGCCCCCACGCCCAACTATGAACTGCTGGGCATCAAGTCCGGTGAACTGGGACTTGTGAACAACCGCGAGTACACCTTCCTCATGGAAGCCACCCTGGACTACGGCGACGGCGGCGCGGCAAATAACATCCGCAACCACTTTACCTTTGATTTCTGCCTGGACAACGAAGCCCCCGTGCTCAAAGAAGTGCAGTATGAAAAGGAATACGACAAGACCCTGAAAAAAGATCGTTTTTATCTGACCATGACGATCTACGATAACCATTACGTTCAATCCATTACCCCCATCACCTTTACCTCTTCGCAAACCTATACTTACCTCAGCGACAATCCCATTCCCGTGTATAGCCAGAAGGGGCAGGACAACGTGGTCCGCATTGAGATCACCGATTATCTGGAAGATCTCTACAAGGACGAACTGATCACCTCTGCGCTGTCCTTCTCTATTGATGACTATGCCCTCAACTCCAACATTTACATCTGCCAGCTCCCCGGCACGAAGGGTGACTTTAAGTTCACCAAAGACGGCACGGGCGACGGCACAGACCTGTCCATTCTCTCCCTTTACGAAGGGGAAGTGGTAGATCTGACCCGTTATCTCTACACCTCCGATACCTCCGTTGACGCCTTCAAGGACTATCTGCGCTACCTCCGTTGGGAATCCTCCAACGAAAAAGTAGCCACCGTCAAAGACGGTCAGATCCTTGGCGTAAAGGCAGGCAGAACCACCCTTACCGTCACCGAACAGCTAGAGGGTAAGCAAACCAACCTGCTCATCAACGTTAAGGCGCGTCCCGATGCGGGAGCAAAAGAAAGACGCTCTGCAAACGACAGAAACGTGGTGGACAACGTAGAGGACGCATACGTAGAATCTATCCGATTCAGCTATTTCGAGACCATCTTTGCCTATTCCCGCGCCGCCCAGACCAGTAAAATCGGCGAAACGGGCGACAGACACTATCTGTCCGCCATGGAAGGCGGAGGCATCAGCTTTTACCCGGGCGAAAAGATTCAACTGTTTTATGACCTTGACCCCTGGTACGTAGAAGAGAAATATCCCGTTACCTTCTCCTCCACCAACGAAAGCGTGGCGATCGTAGACGAAAACGGCGTGGTCACAGCTCTGAAAAAAGGCTCAACCACCATCCAGGCAAGAATGGAGGGCTCCTCCATCCGCGCCACCGTCAAAATCACGGTCAACAGCGAATTTATCATTGAAAACCGTACCCTCATTGCCTACAAGGGCCTGGGCGGTCACGTGGAAATTCCCGATGACGAAGGCATTCTCTATATCGGCCCTTATGCGTTCTGTCTGTACGATACCGACAGCTCCATTGAGCTGACCGAAGAAGACTACGATGCCAACAAGATTCCCAACACCAATACCTCCGTGACCTCCGTCACCATTCCCGCTACCGTGGAGCAGATCCAGAAATACGCATTTTATAACTGCGTAGGTTTGAAAGAGGTTTACATTCCCTCCAGCGTCCGTTTCATCCGTGAGTACGCTTTCTACGGTGACGCCAAGCTGACCACTATCGATCTTTCCCATGTTGAGGCCATCGGTGCTAACGCCTTTGCAGGATGCACGAAGCTGACCCTGAACCCCGAAACCGACCTTCGCAAAACCTACGCCATGGGCAAAAATGCTTTTGAAAATTGCACGAGCATTACCGCCGTCAACCTGACCGCTCTCCGTAATACGGGCAGTGAAACCTTTAAGGGCTGTACCGCGCTGGAAACGGTTGTATTTGGCGAAAAGACCAAGCTGTCCTACGCCATGTTTGCCCAGTCGGGGGTAAAGGAAGTGGTGCTTTACGAAACCCTTGAAATCCCCGAATACTGCTTTGCAGAATGTAACAATCTGATTTCCGTTACCCTCAAAAAGGATATCTGGAAAATTGGCTACGGCGCATTTTGCGAAACCGAAAACCTTTCTACCGTTACCTTTGAAGGCAGTGTGGATATGATCGACGAGCAAGCCTTCTACGATTGTCCTTCGCTGGAAACTCTGGTGCTCCCCAACTCCGACGTGACCCTTGGCAACTACTGTTTCCTGGAATGCAAAAACCTGGAAGAAGTCGTATTTGGCGCGAAAACGAGAATTCTGGATATGGACGGCGCCGCCTTCCAAGGCACTGCCATCAAAACCTTTACCGTATCCTCTGAAAATCCTTACTATACCGTCTCCGACGACGGTAAACTGCTCCTGTCGGGCGATAAAAACACCCTGTATCTTGCCGCCACGGGCGCAGACTATGGCGAAACCTACACCGTCTCTTATGACGTGGTAGGGAAGGGCGCATTTTGCGGCATTTCCATTAAGCACTTGGTGTTCACAAATCCCGCTACCGTCATCTCCGACTATGCCTTTGCCAACTGTGAAGCCCTTGAAAGCATCACTTTCCCCGCAACAGGCATTGCCTCTATTGGCAACAGCGCATTCCGCTATGCCGAAAAACTCACTTCCGTGAATCTGGAAAATGTGAAGTCCGTTGGCGACTATGCCTTTTCCTCCACGGGACTGAAAAACGCCGTGCTGGCTGAAAACGCCACCTACGGCGAGGGCGCATTCTTTGCTTCTGCTCTTGAAACCGTCACCGTTGGTAAACTCAGCCAATTCGGTATGGGCGCATTCCAAAGATGTCTGAGCTTGAGAGAAGTGATCATGCCCCAAGAAGGCGGCGTTAGCTTCGGCGACAGCTGCTTCGCCTATGACACAGCCCTTGAAACCATTGACCTTTCCACCGTGAAAGTCATTGCCGACCAGGCCTTCTTTGGTTGTACCGCCCTCCTCAAAGCCGATATGCAGACCGCCGTCAGAATCGGCGCGTACGCCTTTGCCGACTGCGCTTCGCTCTTCTACGTCCGTTTCCCCGTGGTAGAAGAAATCGGAGACGGTGCATTCAGCCAGTACGAGCAATACGGCCAAGCCCCCATTTTTAGCGGCACGGGTCTGGATAGCCAAGGCAAAACCGCCCTCGTGCTTCCCGCAACCCTCACCTATCTGGGTGACGGCGCCTTTATCGGTTGCGAAGGCATTGAGATCGTTGTCTTTGAGGGCAATGCCCTGACGCCTCCCTCCATGGAAGGGAAGACCGAAGAACAAAAAGCCGAAAAATACTGGAACTACCTTTTTGCGTACTGCGAAAACCTGAGCAAAGTGGTTCTGCCCGAAGGAATGCACCGCATCGGTAAATACGCCTTTGCAGGTTGCCCCTATCTGGAAGTCATCAACCTTTCCCACGTCACCGAAATTGACGAGCTGGCATTCTATGATTGCGTTTATCTGGAAGAGGTAAACTTAGAGAAAGTAGAATCCATCGGCTTTGGCGCATTTACAGGCTGCTCTTATCTGAGAAGCATCGGCAATACCCCTGCTTTGAAGGAAGTGGGTGACCACGCCTTCAGCGGCACCAACTTAAAGCAAGTGAAAGCCCCCGCTTTGGAAAAAATCGGTGTGTGCGCTTTCCAAAACAACGAAAACCTGACCTCCTTCATTTTCTCCCAAAGCCTGTCCTATATCGGTGACAGAGCATTCTGGGGTTGCGCAAAGCTGGCAAACTTCTTCTTTGAAGAAGCAGGCGGCATGGTCAAAAGAGAAGGGAAGATCAACGGTTACGCCACTCTTTACGACGGTGTGCTCTACACCGTATTGCCTTCGGGCAAACTCCAGCTTGCCGCTATCCCCGGCGGTAAAGAAGCAGAAACTCTCGAAGTGGTGGAAGGCACCGTCCGCATTGACCAATATGCGGGCAACGCAAACAAAAACATCACCAAACTCGTTTTGCCCGAATCCCTGAAGCTTATCGGTAACTACGCCTTCTACGGCTACGATGCTCTTGCCTGCGTGGAATTCCGCTCCTATACGGCGCCCACCCTTGAAAGCTCGTATATTGCCGATGCCAAGCTCACCGAAGACGATCCAGGTTTTGCCATTCTGCAAAACTATTATGACGTGTTTGAATTTGAACTGTGCTACTTCACCTTTATTGATCTGGCAGGTAAAAAAGAGCCCATCCAAATGATTTTGCCCTCCAATACGGACGTCAAAGGCTACGACGGTATCATTTACCTCGCATGCTTTGGCAAAGTAGAAGACGCGCAGCACAGCGACTACGTGGCAATGGACACCACCACCGAAAACTTTATCAACTACGCCACCCAGATTGAGAGCATTCTTGAGATTACCCTCAAACACGAAAACCTCATCAACGCCGCCGTCGCCGCCCTCAACGCCATGAAGCAGGACTACACCCAATTCGGCTACACCTCCGCGCGTTGGCAAGAGATGACCGGGGCAGTGCAAAATGCAAAGGCAAGACTGAATACGCTCAAGCTCCAAAGTGCCTCTCCCGCACTCCAGAAGCTGCAAGCCGATATTCTGGCTCTGCCCGATACCTACACAAGTGAACTGAAAGCCACGATGGACGCCCTCAAAGCCTCTATTGCCGCTCTCAAACCCGCGGAAAAAGTGTTGCTTGACCTGAAGAAATATACAGCGCTTCTTCCTGCCTACGAAGCCGACGTGCCCACAGACGTAAATCCCGATCCTAATCCCAATCCCCAGCCTCCTAAGGCCGATTTCCCCTGGACTGCGGTGATCATTGTTACCGTAGCCGTGGCTGTGGTAGCAGGTGCAGGCGTTGGCGCATATCTGTTCGTGCGCAGTCGCAAAAATAAACCCGACACAACCGAGCCTTCGGAAGAAGAAACCGAGAAAGGAGATGACGAAGAATGAAAAAGTTAATGAGTTTACTCTTAGTTTTGGCATTTTTGCTCCCCTCTCTTGCTTCTTGCGGCGACAAACCGGAAAAAATCCTCGCCGCTCCTGGGAACGTGCAGCTCTCCGACACGGGACTTTTGACCTGGGATGCCGTAGAGAATGCAGAAAGCTATGCCGTCACCGTCGGTGACGATACCTATTCTGTCTCCACCAACTCCTACCAGGTTACTTCTCTTGACCGAGACTTCACCTATTCCGTTGTGGCAAAGGCAGAAGGGTATACCGATTCTCCTGCTTCCGCAAAAGGCACCTACCAAGTCCCCTATATCCCCCCCATTGATACCACTCCCGAGGTGGCTGTGGCAATCAGCGGTAAGTCTGAAGTCCGCTACGGCTCTCCCATCACCCTTTCCGCCACCGTAACGGGTACGGAAGACCAAACGGTGATGTGGACGGTGCATAGCGGAGCAGACCTGGTGGAGCTGGACCCCATCACGGGCAAGCTCACCGCCAAATCTCTGGAGAAGGGCGGTATCGTAGAGGTTCGCGCCATCAGTCTGGCAGACGAATCCTGCTACGGCTCCAAGATTATTACCGTTCTGACTCCCCCCGAGCTCACCCAAGACATGATCGACCTTTTGGCAAGCCAGACCAAGCTGGGCTTTGAAGGGTTTATCAACATTACCCTCTATACCATCGGCATCATGGAAAAGGTCTATATGACCTCTTCCACCACCGTCAAAACCTCCCTTGACGGAGAGCATTGGTATGCGGAATACGATAATCTGGACCTGGGCATCGTTTCTCAGCTGTATTTCAAAAATGACAATGGCATTGCCTCCCAAGTGGGCGTCAGCTTTGAAAACGAAGAAGAATACGCCCCCATGCTGGACGATAACGGCAATAAAGTCACTTGGCTGGACAGCGGTCTTTACAACAACTTTAGCGGCCTTACCGTCTCCGACTTCGCCTTCAATGCAGAAAAATGGTGCTACGAATACGTAGGTGCCGACAAGGACCTGCCCCAAAGAATGGTGGCCTCCGCCAACCCCTACGATTTCGTAGCCGTAGGCCTGTCTCTCATTATTGAAGACGGTGAAATCATGGGTATCCGCGCCCTTTCGGGCAGTGATTACGGCATTGCCAGTGGCTTCCGCGCCGTGCAGGAGCTGACCGTAGCGGTAAACTTTGGCGAAACCGTCGACGTGCCCACCATCTCCAAGTATCCTACCGACCCCGACGGTAAGCACGATCCCCTGAAAGAAGCCATTCGGAATATGCAAGAGCAAACCAATTACACTCTTGAATTTATTGAAACCACCGCCTCCTATCTGAGTAGCGGTTACGTGGTTTCAGGCTTTACCGAAACGGTCACCGAGGACCTGTGCTATTTTGATCCCTTTAGCATTAAATACAGTAGCGACGGGCAAGAGATCCGCACCTATACGAACGCTCCCTACGGATACCTGAAGATCAGCGACGCCCTCTATAATGCCTTTTACAGCGACGGTAACGGTGGATTTAGTGCCACCCGCGCCTGGAAGGGCGACTTCTCCGCTACAAAACCCACCTTTGGTTTTGCCGCAGAAATCTTCACCTCCTATTATGAAGATAAAGACGAGGACACCGAAGAGGTCAACTCCATCACCTATTACGTGGATGCGCCTATGTCGGCCGTCGCTTCTACCTTCTACTACGGCGTGGGTAACGATATCCAACTCTACGGTATCTTTGCCACCACAGGCTATCTCTCCTCCACCGAAACCTTCACCCCCTTCGTGGTGGTGGAATATGTGGACGGTATTGGCTACATTATCACCGAAGCCTGCTTCTACTTCTACCTTGGTAGTATTTACGGCGTGGTAGAACTGAAATACAGCGATTTCGGTGTGGCAGAAGTGGAGCAGGAAGAAACAGAAAAACTGCAAGCTCCTCAATTTAAAAGCCGCGAAATTCCCGATTCCTGGGATGAATTGACCATTGTTATGTCCGACAGCGAAGATACCATGGAAGAGGACGAGGAAATGCGCGCAGACCTGGCGCTGTGTGAGTTCTTTGGTGATCCTCAGATGGCAGAAAAACTCCCCTTCTTTGGCAAAGTGCTGGGCGATACCTATGGCTTTGGGCTCACCACCTTCCACCTGCCCGCTGGCTCCGGCTCCGCCAAACCCGCTATCGTATTCTATTACGACGTACCGCTGGATATGGACTATACCATTGACGCATCCCTTGCGCTTGTCGGTGAATTTCTTGTGGAAGAAGGATTCACCCGCAACGCCCGTGGGGAATACGTCAAAGGCAATCTCCATATTTCTCCCATGGACGTCAGTCTGGACTTCACCATCTACGTATGGATTGAATAATAGCAGAACCAAAATCTAAAAAGGAAAGGAAAATCCTATGAAGCACTCTATGATTCGCGTTTTGGCGATGCTTATGGTTTGCGTCATGCTGCTTCCCGCACTTGTGGCTTGCGGTGACGACAAAACCAGCACCACCACAAACACCCCCACCACCAGCACCACCACTCCCCCTCCTGCAGACATCGTAAAGATTGAAATGTCTGCCTCCGCTTCTCAAATCCAAAAAGGCGAATCCGTGCAGGTAACCGCCCGTGTCACCGGTGCGAAAAACACCAATGTGACCTGGTCCGTATCTCATCCCGACGTTGTGAGCGTGGATGAAAATGGCCTTGTGACCATGACGGGTGACATCACCATTGATACCATCATCACCGTTACTGCTACCTCCGTGGAAAATCCCACCGTGAAAGCCACCAAAACCCTCATTGCCAAAGCCCCCGTGGTGGACGGCAGAGTAGGGGAGCTCACCTCTGATATGCTGGTTGCCATCGGTAACCCCAGCATCACCGTAAGCGGTACCGTCACCGACGTGTACAACGATATCAACACCCCCAAGTCGG
>JAZOBX010000207.1:0-4940 GCA_045596205.1 Eubacteriales bacterium
TCAAATCAGCCGTATTCGCGAAGAATACGGTAGCGATGCTTGTATTATCTCGCTTATGAGCGGCAATTTCGTACAACGAGGTACTCCAGCTATTTTTGATAAATATACAAGAGCGAAGGCGGCGTTGTTCGGCGGCGCAAATCTTGTATTGGAATTTCCCTTTCCTTTTGCCGTATCAGGCGCAAACTATTTTGCAAAACACGCTGTGTCTATCATTGACAGTCTAGGTGTAGTAGACGTTCTGTCTTTTGGTGTAGAAACAAATCAAGTGGAACAAATGCACCAACTGGCTGACTGCATCGCAACAGATGCATACGAAGAAAAAATGAAGGTGCATCTGGAAAATGCCGAAAAGCATCTTGGGTTTGCAGAAATCAGAGAATGTGTTCTGGCTGAGCTTTGCCCTTCGCTTCCCCGTTCGCTTTACCGTGAGCCCAACAACATTTTGGCCGTCGAATATCTTGTTGCACTTAAAAAGAGAGGCTCTTCGATTTTGCCGCACACTGTTTCAAGAACTGTGGATTATCATGCCAAAGAAGTCCTCTCCGATGGCACTGCCTCTGCTTCTTTTATCCGCAGTCTCCTGACTGACGGCAACTTTGAAATTGCAATGAAAAATGTGCCTTTTCAGGCTTCTGCCCTGTATCAAGAGTCGATTTCTAAAGGTTTTTGGGTAAAGCAAAGCTTTGTGGAATGGGGCAAAATATTGCTTTCTCACCTTAGACTTGCTCCCGCAAGCTCTGCAATTTTTGAATCTTCCAAGGAGCTTTCGCATCGTATTGCAAATGCAGCTGTGAAGGCTAAGAATTACTCTGATTTGATTGATTTTTCTCAAACCGCTCATCTGACGAAAGCGAGAGTGCAACGTGCCGTTTTGCATACTTGGCTGGGCACGCCTTCTTCTTTTGCCCAAGCCAGTCCAGTGTACACACAACTACTTGCGGCCGATGAAACAGGTTTGAAAAAATTAAAGCAAATACATCAAAACGGTCACATCAAGGTGTTGACGAAACCTGCAGACATGCATCTGCTTTGTCCACTTGGAAAAACGCAAGCGGACTTTTGTGCGAAAGCAGATGGTGTATACAGTCTTTTACAAACTTCACCCGGATGTGGCGACGAATTCTTTCGCAAATCGCCATATTGTGTGCGATAACGGCGATTGGTTTGTCTTTTTGGCGATATCTTCATATGTCAAGATTTGTCAATTGGATTGACAACTTCTTTTCCCCGTTGTATGATGATTTTGCAAGGAGACAAGCCGTCGTTCGAATTTGAAAAGAAAGGAGAAACATTCGTGATAGAAGCGAATAACATTGTAGGAAAATACGTTTCCTATCAAGGAAGACCGCTTGTTCGACAGGACAAAGAACTTTTTTACGGTGATCTTTCGGATGCATACCATGTATATATGTTGATTATGTCCGAAAAAGATTCCGGAAAAGCGGATGTACAAATTCCGGAGAAAGTATTGGTTCAACTTTTACACTCCGAGGACGGAAAATTGGAAAGACAAAGTACGGTAAATGATCTGTCAGAGGCACTTGAAGTTGCCGTGGCATGGCTTGACCGTTACAATCGCGAATAATTTCATTTTTCTGGAGGTAATTGTTTTGACGCACACAAAACAAAAAGCCGCAGCTCATGTTGCGGCAATTTTGACTATGGTACTGGCGATATTGGTCACCGTCGGCTTCACGGGATGCCAATTGACTTCCCTTCTTCCCCATACAGGCGGAAGTCAGTCTTCCACTTCCTCACAGCCCCTTGGCGGTGACTTGCCAGACCAAGAACCACCCATTATTGTTCCTTCGTTTCTCCATCCGTTGACCGGACTTGAATCCAGCGAATATTTAGCCAGCGCAAGACCTGTGAGCGTATGTGTTGGCAACACCGCATATGCTTTGCCCCAATACGGACTTTCAAGCGCGGATATTTTAGTGGAGATTCCTGTTGAGGGTGGCATCAGTCGTCTGATGATGATCACAAACGCCTATGAAAGTATAGCAAAAATTGGCTCTGTGAGATCTACCAGACCCGGTCTTTCTGCCGTGGCAAACAGTTTTGATGCCATACAGTTGTTTGCAGGCACAAGCGATGAAGGCCAGTCCAGCATTCTCCCCTATGACACAATGGATTATCTCATGCAGAATCTTCCCTCGGTATATTACAGAGATGAGGATAGAAACGCTCCCCACAATCTGATGACTTCGGGAGACCTGATCAAAGGAGGGATTCAAACCTTTGGATATCGCACAGAGTTAGGCGAAGGTTTTACACTTCCTTACTGCTTTTCCGAATACGGCAAAACCGTGACACCTACCGACGGTTCTGCGCTTGCTGTACATATGGCGTATTCTCCGTCCCAAGCAGTAGAATTTTTGTATGATGTTGATACGCAGACCTACGCACGCAAACAATACGGTGAAACCCACATTGACGGAAACAGCGAAGAAGCCTTGACCTTTCAAAACGTGTTCGTGCTTTTTGCCAACACAGTCACCCACGAAACCGAAAACGGTGCAACGGTAGATCTTAGTGTTGCAGAAGGCGGTAGCGGTATTTGGTGTTCTCAGGGAACATGGCAAAGTATCACTTGGAGCATGAGCGAAGACGGAACAATGCAATTTTATGATAGCAATCACGAAATCATTACTGTCAACCGCGGCAAAAGTTATATCGGTTTTATGAAAGCCTCTATGACACAAGCTGTAAAAGTGCAGTAAAAACAAAATAATAAAGCAGGTGCATCCGATTACGGGATGCGCCTGCTATTTTTATTCTTGTGCCAACTGGCATACATACGCATTGGAATGAGTTAACTGTAGCGATTTTGCGGCTGCACGTGCTTCTTCCAAGCTGGAAAACAAGGCAAATACTGCGGAACCCGATCCACTCATCTGGGCGCAAAGGGAATTTTGCTTTCTCAAAAACTGCAAGTGTGTGGCAACAGAAGGGCAGTCTTGCGCAATCACACTTTCAAATACGTTATAAGCATCCTTATAGACAAAATGAGAAAAATCGGGATGCAATCTTTGGGGGCGTTTTTGACGGTCAAGTTTCGCAAAAGCATCTTTAGTGGAACTGGATTCCTTCCCTTCCACTACAACGGCATAAGCTGTCATCACAGGGGTGATTTTTTGCAGAATTTCGCCTCTGCCTAAACATAAAGCTGAAATATGACGAATAAAGAAGGGGACATCTGAACCAATCATAGCAGACAGTTCTTCCAGTTTTTCATCGTCCAGAGGACTGCCAAGCAATTGATTCATTCCGCGCAAGGCGGCAGCGGCATCTGAACTTCCGCCGCCAAGTCCGGCCATAGTAGGGATTCTTTTCACCAAAGTGACGCGGACTTTCATGGTGCGGCGGACAGTTTTCAAAAACAGTTGAATGGCTTTGGCAACCAAGTTGCTTCCGTCTGTGGGAATTCTATCGTTTCCTTTAACTGTAAGCTGAATTTCAGTATGTTCGCTGTCTTCCGCCTCTATCCACAAATCGTCGCAAAGGGTGTTTTGGTGCATAAAGGTTGTAACTGCATGGAAGCCATCTTTCCGTTTTTCCGAAACATCCAGATACAGATTGATTTTAGCGTTAGCTTTTTCAAAGGTTTTCATGTTCTATATAATGTGCGCCTACAGATTCCTGTCTTGCATATGCCCCCTCCGTCACAGCAAAGGCGATGATCAACATAGAATACAGGTCTGCGGCTGACTGAGATGCAAGGGAAACATTTTCCATTTTGGATAGCATTCCTTTAATGGTTTTCATTGCTTCTCCAATCCCTTCATGTGTACGGATGGGACCAAGTTGCTGCTCCATCAGACTGCGCAAAGCGGATTGCATAGAAATGATTTCCTCTTCAGGAAGAGTAGCAGAGGGGTTTTCATGGCGGAAAAACGGCAGTTTCTTGGATTTTCTGGAACTGCACAGAATGGCGTTTGCACATCTTTTGCCAAATACAAGGCATTCAAGCATGGAGTTAGATGCCAAACGATTGGCACCGTGTACACCGTTGCAAGCGCATTCTCCTACCGCCCAAAGACCGGGGATATTGGTGGCACCGTCCTTGTCAGCAACAATGCCGCCCATAAAATAGTGCTGGGCAGGATGGTCGGGGATTTCTTCATGCGTCAAATGAATGCCCGACATTTCGCATTTTGCAAAAATCGTGGGAAAGCGCTGGGAAAAGAAACTTTTGGTCATAGAAGAAACGTCGAGGTTGGCATATTTATCACCTGTACGCTGCAATTCCTTCAGAATACCTCTTGTGACGATATCACGGGGCGCCAAGTCCTTCATGGGATGCACTTTTTCCATGAAAGCCTCATTTCTTTGGTTGCGGAGAATGGCCCCCTCGCCGCGCACTGCCTCGCTGATTAAAAATGTACGTTCTGCGGAGGCAGAGTTAACCAAGGTTGTGGGATGGAACTGCACCATTTCCATGCGACGCACTTTTGCACCTGCGCGCATCGCCGTTGCAATGCCGTCACCGATCGCTCCTTTCGGGTTGGTGGTATGCAGATACACTTGACCAATGCCGCCCGTTGCCATAACGATATTCGCTGTTTGTACGGCAAAATAGTCGCTTCCGCTAACAACCAAAGCACCCAAAATGCCGTTTTCATCTGTGAAAAGCTCAGCCAGAGAGGTTTGTTGCAATAAGCGAATATTGGATTGTTCTTTTGCCTTTTGTAGCAAAGCATAGGTAATGGCACGGCCTGTAGCATCTCCACCGCTATGGAGAATACGGCGGCAACTGTGCCCTCCTTCTCTGCCCATATGCAAAGTGCCGTCGTTGTCTTTGTCAAACACAACGCCGTTTTGCATAAGATCTTTGATGTTCTGGGGGGCTTCTTCTACCAGCAATTTCACGATTTCTTTATCGCAAAGACCTGCACCGGCTATCAAAGTGTCTTCTATATGGGAAGAAAAGGTAT
>JAZOBX010000208.1:0-1992 GCA_045596205.1 Eubacteriales bacterium
GGCGTAGTGCTCGCAGAACAGGGTTTCGGAGGTGGGGCGGACGCAGAGTTTTTCGGTGAGGCGTACGCTACCGCCCATAGTCACCCAGGCTACTTCGGGGGCAAAGCCTTCCACGTGGTCCTTTTCCTTTTGGAGCAGGGATTCGGGGATGAACATAGGCATATAGACGTTTTGGTGGCCTGTTGCCTTAAAACGGTCGTCCAGCAATTTTTGGATATTTTCCCAGATGGCGTAGCCATAGGGACGGATGATCATGCAACCTTTGACGCTGGAATAGTCAATGAGGTCTGCTTTCTTTACAATGTCGGTATACCATTGGGCAAAGTCGGTGTCTCTGTCGGTGATTTGCTCAACGAATTTTTTGCCATTATCAGCCATGACTTGGGGTCTCCTATATTTGATTACTATTTTTTTACTTTTCTATTATAATCAATCCGTGGGGAAATGTCAAGCAAAAGTCACTTCTCCACAAAGATTTTCACGTAATCCACAAAATCGGGGCGGATTTTGCCGTTTTCGGGATAAAGATAGCACTCGTCCAACGCTTTTACCTGGTTGGCAACGGCGCCAAGGGGAACGACGGTATATTCCGCATGATAAGGCTGGCGTGAGGTGACGGCGATGGATACCATTTTGTCGGTCTCGCCATTAAGGGCAAAGCGCAGGGCTTCCCTGCCGCACGCCATGGCTTCCTCAATATCCACTTCGCTTGCCAGATGGGCGGCGCATCTTTGGAGCAGGCTCATTTCAATATAGCGGGTTTTGATACCCAGGCGGTCTTCCACCACGCCGCAAAGATAAGAGGCAACGCCGCCCAGTTGACTATGCCCAAAGGCGTCTAAGTTGCCTTCGCTGATGAGCTTACCCTGCCCGTCTTTGATGCCCTCGCTCAGGGCTACTACACAGTTTTTTTCCTTTTGGTAGATGTCTCTGACCTCTGCCAGAAAGTCTTCCAAGATAAAGGGGCGTTCGGGCACGTAGATCAGGTGGGGCTTGCCCGTTTTGGCTTGGGCGTAGGCACTTGCGGCGGTGAGCCAGCCTGCGTTTCTGCCCATGACCTCAATAATGGTGACTCTGCCTTTTTTGTAGGAGTCAATGTCGTCAATGAGCTCCTGCTCGGTGACGGCCACGTATTTGGCGGCACTGCCAAAGCCCGGGGTGTGGTCGGTTTCGGGCAGGTCGTTGTCAATGGTTTTGGGGATGCCCAGCACCTTACAGTCGTAGCCCACGCGAGCGAAATATGCCCCGATTTTGTGGCATGTGTCCATGGAATCGTTGCCGCCGTTATAGAAGAAATAGCGGATGTTGTATTTCTTAAACAATGCAAGGATTCTTTCGTATTCCTCTTCGGTTTTCAGTTGGTAACGGCAAGAGCCAAAATGTGCGCCCGCCTTGTGGCGAAGGGCCAACAGCTCCTCGCGGGGCAGCTCTCGTACATTGATGATATCCTCTTTGAGCAAGCCCTCAATGCCAAAGTGGCAGGCGTAAATTTCGCCTACCTCTTCCCTCTCCATGGCTTCTAAAAACAGCCCCAGGGCAGAGGCGTTGATCACAGCCGTAGGCCCACCCGATTGACCGTATAATACGTTTCCTTTTGGCATAATACTGGCTCCTTTATGTGTTGATTCGGTTTGTTTGTTGTAGACTCATCCACAAAATGCAAGCAATCATTTGCAGATACATAAGCAGGCAGAGGGGTATTCACCTGCGGCGAAGATTTTCGCTTCGCTCAAATGCGCACCCAAGATTCTGCGATCATGCAGAATGGCTTTCTTTACCCCTTTGTCTGTGACAAAAAAACGAGCACCACCCACAAGGGGTGCGTAGCCATTTGCATATTTCCAATGGGCACAACAGGCAGAGGGGTATTCGCCTGCGGCGAAGATTTTCGCTTCGCTCAAATGCGAACCAAGATTCTGCAATCATGCAGAATGGCTTTCTTTACCCCTTTGTCTGTGACAAAAAAACGAGCACCACCCACAAGGGGTGCGT
>JAZOBX010000209.1:0-1707 GCA_045596205.1 Eubacteriales bacterium
ATTAACGTCAAAAAAATGAGATACCTGGCACCACCGTATCAGGCGCCCTTGCAGGCATGGGTGGATATATCTATATTGCCACCACCGCAGGCGGTACCACCGAAGGCACCGTAGCAGGCATGGGCTTCCTTGCCCTCGCCATTATGATTTTTGGCAACTGGAAACCCCTTGGCATCGCCCTTGGCTCTCTCCTTTTCGGGCTTCTCAAATGTATCGGCGCCACCTATGCCTCCCTGGACATCAACGCCGACGGCATCTATGCCCTCAAAGAACTGGGCCTGCCCATTTATTTCTACAACATCATCCCCTACGTAGTGGTGCTTCTGGTTCTGGCATTCACCTCCAAGCACTCCCGCGCCCCCAAAGCCGAAGGCATCCCCTACGACAAAGGCCAAAGATAAGCGGCAAGCACCAACCCCGCTTGCCCTTACCCCCGCGCCTGATAGCCTCTTTCCCCCGTGAAAAGCCGCTACTGCAAGATTTCTATCTCATTCTACCAAATATCTATCCCCTACACCTAAAAAGGAAGATATGGCTCGCCATATCTTCCTTTTGTCTATTTTTGTCATGCTTCTTCTATATGCCGCAAGGTCATTGCCACTCTGTCGCTGTTACGTACCGTATCCACCCCGAAAATAGAGGTGTGAAGGGTATCGCAGAGGGGCTCTGTCCAGTAGGCAGGAATGCTCTCCACCCCCTGCGCCATACCCAAAATGGAGCCCACCGTTGCGCCGTTGCAGTCGGTATCAAAGCCTGTTTCCACCGCCATGCAAATGGACTTACCAAAGTCTCCCTTGCCGTAGAGCAGGGAAGCCACCACGATCATGGCATTGGATACGGTGTGGCACCAACCGTGCTTGGAATACTCATCGTAGGCATTGTGAATGGAGGCAAAGCACTCCTCTTGGCTGACGCCGTTTTTGTAGTCCGCCAACACCTTTTCAAGGGAAGAATACAACCGTGAGGTGTGAGGTATCTGCCCCATACCGCCCAAAATAATGTCTTCTATACAGTCCGTTTCTGCTGCCACCGCCAGCATCGCCGCCACCAGCATTTCTCCGTAAATGCCGTTTTTAATATGGGAAACGGAAGCGTCTCGCCAGGCCATTTCCGCCGCCATTTCGGGATTGTCGGGGTTGATATACCCAAAGTAGTCTGCTCGTATCTGCGCCCCGATCCATTCTCTGTAAGGGTTCTTATATATGGCAGATTCGGGGGGCGCATAGCCCTTCACAAAGTTGCAAAACGCCACTCTCTCTGCAGTGCAATACGCATCCTTGCCCTGCATGGACAGCCACGCCCGCGATATATCAAAGGGCGTAAAATCTCTGCCGTATTTTTCGATCACTTCTTGGTAGAGCACGGTATAGTTGGTATCATCGTCCACAGGCATACCGTCCACCTTGTCAATATAGCATCTTGCGGCAAAGCCGTACTTGTATTTTTTGAGGATTTCTTCGGTAAGATCGCTGTGCAGAATATATCTGTGCATGGGATAGTTACCCGTTTCGCGCAGAAAAGGAATCAGCTCGTCCGTGTGGATCCCCTCCACGGTTTTTCCCAGCATACATCCCGCAATACGCCCCAGCCATGCGCCTGTAACCTGGTTCTTTCTGTCCTTTTTCCCTTGCTTTGCATAAGTGTGGGGTTTGCAAAGCGCCTGAATGGAGGGCAGGTCAAGTCGGAGGCCAAGCGGTCTTAGGAAGA
>JAZOBX010000210.1:0-7987 GCA_045596205.1 Eubacteriales bacterium
CTGCGCCGCCATGGAGAAGGTGTAATAAAAGCCGGTATAGCGGCCAATATCCCCTGCGCGGCTCATTTCTACCACCATAGGATAGGAGTTGACGTTGATCGCCGCCCAGCCAATGCCCACCAGTGCAAAGACGACGTAGCAAACGATTTCTTTGGTTTCGCTGTTGATAAACGCGCCGAGGGTATAGGCAAAGATCATCAGGCAGATACCGCCGATAATGGTTCTTTTTCTGCCCATTTTCGCAGACACAAATAGCAGGGGCACCATTGCCACGCCGGTGACCACAAGAGTGATGAGGGAGTATTTGGAGGACTCTGCAAAGTTCAGACCTCTGACCTCCTGGAAATAGCGGGACAGGTTGGTGGAGATGCCGTTATAGGCAATGTACCAAAGCGCCACGGAGAGCAGAATCAGAATCAGACTCCTCAGCACGGGCTTGGGCATTTTTGCGCCCTTGGTGGCGCTGGCTTCCTCGGCCTCCTCGTCCACAAGGTCTGCTTCGGTCATTTCACCCGAGGCAAAGATCTTTTCTTTGAGTTTCTTTTCCTTAACGGTGAACATGAAGATGACAAGACCCAGCAGCATGACGGCGGCAATGGTGAGAATAATGGGCCAGTAATTCTGTCCTTCTACCACCAGCTGGCTACCGTTTTCGTCCACTTCTTCGCTCTTTTGCACCAGGAACATATTGATCGCCATGGCAATCGCAGAGCCCACGCCACCCATAATGTTGATAATGGCGTTGGCCTTGGAGCGGTTGGCGCGAGGGGTCACGTCGGGCATCAGAGCCACGGCGGGAGAGCGGAAGGTGGCCATTGCCACAAGGGTCAAAAACAGCATGACAAAGAACAGCCAGAAGCTGTGAATGTCTACGCCCACGCCCATGCCCAAAAGGAACACCACGGATGCAATCGTACCAAAGAGGATGTAGGGAGTACGCTTGCCCAGGCGGGAGTTGGTTTTATCCGACAGATTGCCAAACAAAGGCAGCATAAAGAGAGCGAGGACGTTGTCGATGGCCATAATAGAGTTGGTCACCACGTCTTCCAGGTGAAATTCGTATTTCAGAATGTAGGCAATATCCTGGTCATAAAAGCCCCAGAACAGAGAAATGACCATAAATGCCAAACCGACAAAAAATGTGCGTTTTACGTTCAGTTTCAATTTTTAGTACCTTCCTTTTTTGGTAAAGCAAACGGATGAATTTCGTGTGCCTGCGACGAAAATGGCGTTTGTCATCCGTCGCGTAGGAAATATTATACCATATTATCTACATTCTGTCAATTAAGGGAATATATTTTCATTAGAATTTGTCCTATTTCCCTGTTTCGGACATAAAAATTTGCCCCTCCAAAAGTGTTCGGCTTTGGAGGGGCATTTTATTGCTATGCAAGTACGCCATGCGATTGTTCACGCTTTGTTCTCTTTATTGGAAAAACAAAGCCGAGTGCTGTCGCACATTTTGCACAAAATGGATGTGACAGCCCATTCTCCCGCAAGAATGGGCAGAATCATCACAGCAAAACTATATAAATGGTGTCACTTGAAAATATTTCGTTACACGCACCTATATAAATGTTTTCTTTGGCTAACTATTGTTTACATATAGTTAGGTGTGCCCTCGCAAATGACGCATTGTTGGTCTGCTTCGCTGAGCGGTTGAGGCTTATAATCGGGTCTGGGCATGCTGACAACCAGATTTCCCGTGACGTGGCGGGCTTCAAAGTAGGTGCCATGCTCATCAGTCTTGTATTCGCCTTCAATGGGGTCAGAGACGGTATATTCGTCCACTACGCCGTTGAGTGTGAGGTGGAGGTTGTCTTTGCAGTAATCCTCGGCAAAAATGCGGACTGTGGCGTCTTTTAGGCCATGAAGACCGATTCTGCGGCGGTAAATGAAGCTGACGGGAGGCAATTCCTTGCCGCTGACCACGCCGTCCTCCTGTTCAACGAAGAATCGGCATTCTTTATGCTCTGCTTTGGGGAAATGGTAGGTGGCGTAGCCATTTTCAATCTCGGTTTCATATGCCAGCAGTACAGGCGCGCCAAGAGGCGTTTTGATAGAGGTTTTAACAGTGGTGCTGGGCATATAGGAGGACAGCATCAAGGCATTATCGTAGCGGGAGAGCAGCACCACAGGAGAGCGCTCGCCCACAACCTTTTCATAGCGCAGTTCCCAACCAAAAGCGCCAAGCGCTTCAAGCACGAGGGTTTCGGAGGGGAAGAATTCTCTTTCGTCCTGAGGAACCAGGAGTCTTTGACCGGGCGTGTAGTCGCTGGAAAGGGAAGCTCTCACCCAAGCCACGTTGCCGCGGGCAGTTGCAAGGGCGTAGACGCCGCTGTTTGCAAGAACTTTTGTACCTTCCTTTGCAACAGCATTGATCTTCCCTGCTCCCGTCAGCTCGTCATGGCGGAAATTGCCGCAAGCCTTACCGCCAACGGAGATAGGCTGCACGTTTGCCACGCCTTCACCTTCCACTTTCACGCCAATGGCATGGCGGATTTCGTCGGACGCATGGTCTACGGGGCCGTAGAACAGCACCTTGCCGCCGTTTTGGATATATGTAAGCACATACTTTTCAAAAGCGGAGTCTTTTTCGGGCACGGGGGTGAAAATCACGGACTTTTCGTAGGTTTTGGGGTCGTGGCCAATAAAGTTATCGGTAGATACGACCATCGAGAGGGGGAAACCGTGGTTAATAGCGCCGCGAACGAACCAGTCACCCGAGAACATCCGTCTCATGTAGCCCGCATCCAAAGTGGAGCAGTATTCGCGGAAGGGATATACCCACACCACGGGCGCCACTTCGTCGGGCACTTCCTTCAGACCCTTCAGGAGGTGGGGCAGGGGCTCTAACACACAGCTTTCGGGCATGCCGCCAAGGGTGTTATCAATGGTCAGAAATGCCCAGTGGGTAGGCGGTTGCACCTTCCCTGCCTTGTTCACTCTGGCGCAGGCAAGGGGCATATAGATATCATGGGGCTGGCCTTGGTAACGGTCATACCAGGGGGAGTTCATCCACCAGGGATCGTGGATATAGTAGCGGAACAGATAGTCCTCGTTTTCGGGCAATTCCGCAATGCGGGACAGATAGCCCATCAGCTCCAGACCGAAGTCACCGTCCAGCGCCGCCCAAGGAGAGTTGGGAGGAGGCAGCATATCAAAGCCGCCGTTGTAAATATCGTAGAGCGGCACGCCGTCTTTGGCATAGTCAATGCCTACCGACAGGTTCGTACCTCTTGTTTCTACGGGAAAATCGGGGCATTCGGCTCTGAAATAGCCCCAGAAATCAAATACGTCTTTGCGAACGGATGCAATTTGGTTGTAATTGAACTCTTTACCGTCAAATATTGCACCTGTTGCCGCCCAGGTGTCTCTGCCAAAGCCCAGACCGTTGGAAAACCAGATGTAATCATAGCCCAAATCCGTCAAAAAATGCTTGGATTGGCGTCCAAGAAAGGTGCCGAAGGGAAGACCTTCGGGAATACCGTCGGGAAAGCCCACGTAATGGTAATTATCCGCATGGAGAGTGGCATACGCGCAGACGAAATTGCAGGTACTCATCACGGAGGAGGTACAGATTTCTCTGTGTCTCTCATATTTAAAGGAGGAATTGGCAAATTCGGGACCCGGGTCAAAGGTTGCACCCACGCGAATCACCTTATCCTCACCCAAAACCTCTTTACCTACCTCTTTGAGAGTGGCAATGATCTTTTTCAGCTTGGCATAGGTGAACACGGGAGGATTGTCGGTATAAAGATAGGAACGGGCGTGGAGCCCCTCGCGTTCAGGGTCTCTTGCAGGGTACCAGGTCATGACGCGGGTGTTGGCGCTACCGGCATACATACCCCAGTCAAACTCCGCATCGAGATTGCCTTGATAGTCCAGAATTTCCGAGCCGTCGCCGACCCAAAGCAGGATAGACACCATCTCCGTTTTTTGGCACAGAGGCTTCCAATCGGAAAAGATGGTTTCGCAAACAGAACGCACGTAAGCATCGTCCAGTTGCTTAAAAGGTTTGAGACTGCATTCAAAGGTAATGTTCTTGAGCATAATAACCTCCAATTAAAATGTTCCTTTTATTTTAGAATGCTACAATGTTTGTTTTTTGCTATATTTAAATTGCAAAGGGTAATCCATGAATGGAATATACGACAAGCTTCAAAATAGTATCGGTGTTATGAAGTATGAATGTTTTTGTTTGCAGATGATAATATTTCTTTACAGCATGTGTATGTTTATATTTACATTTTCTAACTATGCTTTACATTTTGCAAACAATTGTTGATAAATGCGCTATTTCTGAGGCGTTTTTGGCTGTTTTTAAGGGTTTTTTGGCAGTTTTTAAGCATTTTTTGACTTTTTTCGGCAAAATACCGTAAAATACAGCTATTTTTGACTGTTCCACGTGAATTTTCGCCGTGACTTAGCAAACTACCTCAAAAAACGGGATGATTTCCCAAAAACAGTCGTTTTTTTGCCGTTTTCAAGGCAAATGGATCTTTTTCGTCATAAAAAGGCATTTGTCACCCTAAAAGCAGGAAGAAACCCGCCAAATAGAAGAATTTTTGCCAAAACCCACCTAATTTTGCAGATTTTTGGCACTTTCCTTCAAAAAATGACCAAACCTCCTGTGCCGCAGGGAGGAAACCGTATATTCACGGAGCTTCCCGCCCTTTTTAGCGAAATTTCAGCAGAAAATGAAGGGAACGGCGCTCCATTTTCTCTGCATCAACCCGGCTCATGCGCGTGTAACATCCCCCAAAATGTTATCTGAAACGTATCAAAAATGCGCAGCAAAAACGGTATATCAGCGAAAAAAGCAAGGGAAGCAGCTACACCGTTCGCGGTGGATCTACCGTATGAATCAAGCCAAATAAAAGGCCGTTTTAGAAAGGGAAGCGGTTGCAAACTACATCAAAGTATATAGCAGAGAGGCAGTTTGTTCCACAAAAAACAAGCAAGGCAGGATAGAGAAAGATGCTTTAAGACTTATCTCTTGTTTACTTTACGCTTCACCCTGGCGCGGTACCAAACGATGTTCTTTGCGTTGGTCTTGCAGGCGTTCTCCTCATCCCATCGCCATCACTACGCGCGCTCTCCATTTTATGATAATCCCAAGTCAAGCGCAAACGCGCAAAAGTGCAGCCTGTTCCAGAAAGCAAACCAATCCCCATGCCAAGGAAGAACGAAAAACAGAAGAAATGCCCAAACAAAACGAAAAACACAAAGGAAAGCCATACTATGCAAAATGAAATCCAAAATAGTGCATTTGCGCCAGAGCATGGCAAAAACACAAGCTACATATGCATAGAAAAGGGTAAAATACCGTCGAAAAGACCTGCCGATACTAAAAACGCATGCAAAAACGGCGATCTGTGTCAAGCACAGGTGTGAAAACCTCTATTTTTGCTTCTGACTTCCCTTTTGCATACACCGTTACCGCAAATTGCCAATATTTGGCAATTGCGTCTGTCCGATTCAACTTGTACTGAAGCAACTACAAAGCAGCAAATATTCACAAAAGCAGAGGTAGGGTGCAAAATGTTGCCAAAATGCACCCTAAATACCAATTTATGTATGTAAATCATTGAAAAAGCAGAAAATTTCTGCTAAAAAACGAGAAAACCGCCTGATTGATTTGAAATTTCCTCGTTTTCATCTGTTTGCAAAGGCAATTCAGACTTCTTCGTTAAAATCTGTGCCGCAAATCTGAGAAAGCAGGACTTCCAAGTCCATATTGTCTTCATAGAACAATGTAATGGATTTTTGGGTACCTTTTGCCTTGATTTTGGCTTTTCTGCCCATGACACGCATAATTCTGCGTTCCAGATCAGCAACATAATCTTTTTCGCCGAAGGATTCGGGTGTTTCGTCCTCTTCTTTATGGGGACGGTTGAGTTTTTTCGCTTCTTTCTCTACTTCACGTACAGAAAGACCGTTTTCTACGATTTTCTTTGCCAAAATCACCACATTTTCGGGATTTTTCAGAGACAAAAGGGCTTTTGCATGGCCTGCGGACAGTTTTCCTTCTGCCAAATAGGGCAAAACTTCCTCAGGTAAGTCCAAAAGGCGCACAAAATTGGCAATAGCACTTCTACTTTTCCCCACTTGTGCGGCAATTTCTTCTTGTGTCATGCCATAATTTTCCGCCAAAGAGCGGTATGCCATAGCTTCTTCCAAAGGATTAAGGTTTTCTCTCTGAATATTCTCAACAATGGCGATTTGAGCGGTCTTCAACTCATCATGATCCACGATGACAGCTGGAATTTCACTAAGACCTGCCAATTTTGAGGCTCTCCAACGTCTTTCACCTGCCACAATTTCATATCTGCCGCTTTCACGAAGGCGCAAAATGATGGGTTGGAGCACGCCGTGGGTACTGATAGAGTCCGCCAGCTGTGCCAAAGCATCATTGTCAAAGGTTTTACGAGGCTGGTTGGATTTAGGGTCAATCTGGGAGATTTTCACAAATTCCACAGTATTTGTACGGTCTGCAACGGCATTGTCCAAGAACAAAATGTCAAGTCCTCTGCCAAGTCCGGTCTTTTTAGCCATATTTTCTCTCCTTTTTCTTTATTTTTCTGAATTTCTTTTAATATGTTCCACGTGGAACATATTTTGCGCTCTTACATCTTCATGTCGCAACCGCAACTCATCATCTTCTGCAAAATCAAAATTGTTCTACGTGGAACAATTAACAGGGAATACAAAATGTTTCACGCGGAACAATCTGCACGCGAGCCAAAGCCAAGCCTCCTTGCTATGCCTTTTAGTCCTTTTGGAGAATTGTTTCACGTGGAACAATACCATTGCATAGCAAACTGTAATTTACACAGGTTGCTGTGCTTGTTTGAGAATGGATGCAATAATTGTTTCACGTGGAACATTGCTTTGCATAGCAAGCCGTAAATTTATTGGTTTACAACGCTTTTGAGAGCAGGCGCGATAAAATGTTTCACGTGGAACATTTTTGGTAAATGCGTCAGCGAAAGAGTATGTATAGCGCGTTTTGTGAATTACATCATTTTTTCCAGGTCTTTTGCGGCTTGGCGGTATTCCATTGCGCTCTTAGACATGGGGTCGTATTCGCAAATGGGCGCGCCGTAGCCGGGTGCTTCCGACAGTTTTACACTACGGGAAATAGGCGTTTTCACGATTTTTTCCGCGTAATACTTCTTCAGCTCGTCCACAACCTGCTTGGTCAAGGTCAATCTGCCGTTATACATGGTAAGCAAGATGCCTGTGATCTGCAGTTTTTCATTGTAGAGCTGGCGAACCTTCTTAATGGTCACAATCAGTTGTGTGAGACCTTCCAGAGAGAAGAATTCACACTGCATAGGAATGACCACGCCATCTGCATAGGAAAGGGCGTTCACGGTCAGCATACCGAGGGAAGGAGGGCAGTCAATGAGAATATAATCGTAATCATCCTTAACCGCATCTAACGCTTTCAAAGCAGAGGTCTCCTTGCCCGACATTTCGTGTAATTCCATTTCTGCGCCTGCGAGGGCAACAGTAGAAGGAATCACATGTAAATTTTTGTATTTGGTGACCACGATACCGTCATGTGCGCCACAGTCTCCGATGATCACGTCATAAATACTGCGACGAATGGTTTTCTTCTGAATGCCAAGACCGCTGGTCGCATTGCCCTGTGGGTCAAGGTCAATGAGAAGAACTCTCTTACCCATTTTGCCAAAGCAAGCCGCAATATTCACGCAAGAGGTGGTTTTTCCTACGCCACCTTTTTGGTTAGAAAATGCAATGACTTTTGCCATACGAAACATCCTTTATATTAAAATTCTTTTGATGATTCTATTATATCATCTATCAATTTGAAAATCAATTCTTCGGCGGTTTTTTCTTGTCCGTTTTTGCAAAAAATCACCAAAAAAGAGAAGGGAAGGGCCTCATATTTGCCGAAATGCAAAGCCAAGCCGCGCAGGCGCGAAAAACGGCAAAAAGCAAGTCGGAGGCCAAGCGG
>JAZOBX010000211.1:0-3994 GCA_045596205.1 Eubacteriales bacterium
CATCACCCACGAAGTCAAAGAAGCATTTGTTTACGAACCTGTTGTAGCAGTTTCTTCTGACGAAGAATAATAAAGGAGACATTATGGAAAAAAAGATTTATGTAAAACCCGAAGCTGAACACGTCATCTTCTATTCCGAAGAAGAACTTACCAAAATGAACGTTCTTAGCGATGACGGTGACATAGGCATACTTCCTTCCCCCGACTTTAGTACGCCTGAACCTGGCGAAGGGTGGATGTAATTGCTATGTCAAATAGCAGATCTTCTCGTTGATGTTTCCGTGGCGGGGGGCATTGCCCCCCGCCTAAAACCCTACGAAACAGAGAAGGTCCAAGAACCCCAAATCATCATCCATGAGGATATGTACAGACCCGATATATATCCCACTCTCAGCGAGGAAGGGAAGGCATATATGCAGTCGGGATGGATTTTCTATTCTCATCTGGTCAAGTTCGGCGGCATGATGCTCCACGCCTCCGCTGTGGAACTGAATGGAGAAGCCTATCTTTTCTCAGGCCCTTCGGGTATGGGCAAGTCTACCCACACAAAAATGTGGGAAGACCTATTCCCGGGCGCCCGCGTCTTTAACGACGATAAGCCCGCCCTTCGCTTTCTTGACGGAACATGGTATGCCTACGGCACCCCATGGTCGGGAAAAGGCGAAAATATCAATATAAAAGCTCCCCTCAAAGCCATCTGCTTTCTGAGAAGGGGAGACCAACCCTCTATCCGCCGTCTATCTCCCATAGAAGCCTTATCCGCTATTTCAGAGCAAACCATCGTCCGCTTCCATGACCCCAAACTGGTGTGCCTCTTGGCGGATCTCTTCAATCAACTACTGATCAGTGTTCCCGTCTATGAACTGATTGCCACAAAAGATCCCAACTCAGCTTTGCTCAGCCATAAGGAATTGACCCGGTAAAGCACACAAACGCAAAGGAGTATATTATGAGGATCAAAGAAGGATTTATCCTGAAAAACATTGCAGGCTCGTGGGTGGTGTTGCCCACAGCCGCCGCAACCCTTGATTTTACAGGGATGCTCACCCTTAACGAATCCGGCCGCTTCCTTTGGAATCAACTGTCCCAAGGTGCCAGCTGTGAATCTTTGGCTAAGTCCCTTACAGAAGAATACTACATTGACTACGAAACAGCACTCTCTGACGTAAACGATTTTGTTCTTACATTGAAAAATGCAGGCTGTGTGGAAGATTAACCGCGCACCTGACACAATACACAAATGGAGGTTAACATGAACGCAAAAAGAATCTTTGTGACAATGCTTATCGCCGTTTTGCTTTTACCCTCACTCGTCTCTTGCACATTGGACGAGGACTGGACCACCGAACCCCCCTGCCTTTCCCACAAAGACCCCGATGGAAATATGATCTGCGACATTTGTGGCGAAACCTCTCTTGAAGCCGGTGAAGGTGTGGAGTATTTGGATTATCTTCATATGACCGCCGAACAGCAAGAGGCCTTCATTATGAGATTTGAGAATCTTGACGCTTTCGTACAATGGCATTACATTGTAAAAACCGCATATGACGAAGCCAACAAGGGCGAAGATCTGGGCGGTGATGGCGATATTATCATTGGAGGCGGCGACAACTAATTCCAAATGAAACCAACCTACCAAAAAGCCCGGGCCATATACCTTTCCTTTGCCGAAATGTTTCCCTATATCAGGGAGCAAATTGAGGCAGGCGGAAGCGTAGAACTGCCCGTCAGAGGCAGAAGTATGCGTCCCATGCTCCGTGAAGGAAAAGATACGGTTATCTTAACGAAAATTTCCGCCCCCCTTAAGCTCTACGATATCCCTCTTTATCAGCGGGAGGACGGTAGCTTCGTTTTGCACCGTATTCTCAGTATGGGGGAAGCTGGCTATACCTGTATAGGTGACAATCAGTTTGCCCCCGAAACAGGTATAAAAGAAGAACAAATGCTGGCTCTACTCACTGCCTTTCGCCGCGGTAAAAAACTGGTAAAGGTCACCTCCCCCCTCTACCGACTCTATCGGTGGATCTGGTGTCTCAGCAGACCCCTTCGCTTCTTCCTTTTCCGCGTCAAGCGCAAGCTCAGAAGGATCTGCAAAGCAAAACAAAATACAGGAGGCAAAGTATGAACAAAGAAACAGTACTGCAAAACGGTACATTTCTCGTCTACCTTGCCTCCTGTTCGCTTTCGGGAGCCTCGCCTGACGGCGCAGTTTTGGAAAAAATGGATGGGGAAGCGCTTTACCGCCTGTCTAAATTCCATTCCATGCAAGGCATTTGTAAGCTCGCCATCGACCGCTATCTGAAAAACGGCGGTGTCCTCGCAGAGAAAAACCAACCCATCTATGCCAAATTCAAACTGGCGTATGAAAAAGCCGTGAAAAAATTGGTGGCATTTTCTTTTGAAAGGGAAGCCCTCTATGCCTTTTTTGAAGAACTGAAAATGCCCTATCTGCCTTTGAAAGGCATTATTATCAGCCCCTTTTATCCCGCCATCGGAATGCGTCAGATGACCGATAACGACATTGTCATCGACCCCAAGCAAGCCAAAAAAATCCGCGCCTTTATGCTGGAGCGTGGATATACGGCTGTGGTGTATGGCAAAGGCTGTCACGATTTGTATTGCAAAGGCAATCTTGCTTTTGAACTTCACCGTACCCTTGTGCCCGAAACCCTTCAGGACGGAGAAGCCGCAAAATTTTGCCGCCACGCCATAGAAAAAGCCAAACAAAGCGCAAACGGCATCCTGCAACTCTCCTTTTCAAATGAAGATTTTTATCTGTATATGTTGCTCCATACCTATAAGCACTTTGAATATGCAGGCATCGGCATCCGCTCTCTCGTAGATATTTACGTCTACCGCCGCCTGAGTGGCATCGTAATGGACGAAGAGTATCTTAAAACCCGGCTCTCTCAAATGGGCATTCTTACCTTTGCCGAAAACATGGAATCTCTTGCAGATATTCTCTTTGCCACACCACCCCAAAAGCTTTTTGAAACGGTGAGCCATTTCTCGTCTGAGCAGTCTGACCTGTTGCTGTTTCTCATCACTTCAGGCACCTTTGGCACCGAAGATCAAAAGGTAAAAATACGCCTGAAAAAAGCGGCGAAAGGGAAGAACATCTCCCTTGCAACAAAAGTAAAATACCTGATTTCCCGCATTTTCCCGCCCTATTCGGTGTACCGCGAACGACACCCGCGCCTGTCCAAATGCGTCCTTCTCGTCCCATTCCTTTGGCTGGAACGCATCCTTTGCGCGCTCTTTTCCCCTCGCTCCACCATCCGAGAGCTGGAAAATTTAAAAGAGGCAGAAGGAAATCCCTCTGCCACCACAAAAGAATAAGTAAAAATGGCGTGCCAAAGGGTATGCAAACTTAGAGGAAAATTTATAGTTGGTTTGTTAATAACTGTCCCGCGGTAAACAAATAAGAACCCCCGACATATCCGTCGGGGGTTTGCTTATTACATCGATTTTCCAGTGAGTTCCTTGCAAAATAACTCGAAATTTTCTTTCTGCTTTTCAATTTGATATGCCTTCAAAGGCACTCTTAATTTACAGGGTGCTCCCTCAAAAAATTTAATTTTAACTATGTATTGCTTTGGGAAAAGGCTCTTTCGAATCTTGAACTTTTTTATTTCTAAAGGTACTTTTATTGTGTATGATACTTCTTTACCGGAAAACGTCAAAACTGCCCCCAGTAAATTATTGTCGGACAAGCCCCAGTAACCAGAATAAAAATTTGTTCCTTGCAACAAGATTGCAAAAAATGAACATTTCAAGTTTTCCTTTCCATCTAAAAGAGAGGTTAAGGAATCTGTCATTAATTTTTGATAGTTCATAATATCTCCTTTATCGCCAGTTTCGCCTTTGTATTACAAAGGCATATGGCAAAGCCCATATCCGTAAGGTTACACGCACACAAAGGCTCTCCCTTTGGGAGTGCTCCCGCGATAGCGGGTGAGAGGGCGTTCCATTCCATAATCTACCCCTCTCCGTC
>JAZOBX010000212.1:0-4985 GCA_045596205.1 Eubacteriales bacterium
TTCTCCTTTTACTCTGTTTTGAGGGGCTACCGATTAGCGGTGGCGCTGTTTAGCGGCTTCGCACAGCAGTACCGCGGCGGCGTTGGAAACGTTGAGGGAATTGACTTTGCCGTATAGGGGAATAGACAGGACAAAGTCGCAGTTTTCTTTGACAAGGCGGGAAATGCCGTCTCCTTCGCTTCCCAGTACCAATGCCATGCTTCCGCGAAGGTCACTGCCCGCGAAATCCTCGCCGTCCATATCGGCGGCGTAGACCCAGACGCCTTTGTCTTTGAGTTCTTTAATGGTTGCTACCAGATTGGTCACTCTGGCAACCGGCATATAGGCAAGGGCGCCAGCGGAGGATTTGGACACCACCCCCGTCAGCCCGCAGGCGCGACGTTTGGGGATAATCACACCGTGTGCCCCTGCGCATTCGGCAGAGCGGATGATGGCGCCAAGATTATGGGGGTCTTCTACTCCGTCACATATCACAAGCAAGGGCTTTTCGCCTCGACTTTCCGCCAAAGCAAACATATCGGAAATCTCTGCATATTGCTCAGCAGGTACGGTACAAACCACACCTTGGTGAGAGGGGGAGCCTGCCATTTTGTCAAGATCCGCTTTTTCTATCTGAATAATGGGAATGTGGCGTTCTTTGGCTTGCATGAGCAGGCGAGTGAGCCCACCGTCTCTGTCCCCCTTTGCCACATAGATTTTTTCAATATCTTTTTCTCCGCTGAGCAATTCCCGCAGGGCGTTTCTGCCCACAGAAATATTCTCGGGAATCTCCACCGCCTCGCGGGGAGCACGGAATTTTTGCTGTCTTTCTTTCATTTTTATATCCTATCTGTTGGTCAAATTGGGAGTTGTCATGAATTTCACCTTTTATTATACCATATATAAATCTTATACACAAGAGCATTCTCCAAAAAACAAATGAACTTTTTGCGAAAAAGCAGCAGAAAAGAAAAAAGCAGGCTTTCGCCTGCTTTTTTCTAAATGCCTTTAGTTGCCGCGTCTTGCAGCAAAGCATTCGCTGCAGAATACAGCCTTGCCTTCGGTCGGATTGAAGGGCACTTTGCATTCTTTGCCGCATTCTGCGCATACAGCATCATACATAGTTCTGGCTGCGCTCTTGCGGGCATCACGGCATGCCTTGCATCTTTGGGGTTCGTTCTGGAAACCCTTTTCTGCGTAGAATTCTTGTTCGCCAGCGGTGAACACGAAATCATTGCCGCAATCTTTGCACTTCAAAGTCTTGTCCTGATACATGTGTGTTTTACCTCACTAAAATTGTGTTTTGCCCTTAGACGGATTCCAACCGACGCCTTTGTAACCAACGCTCTCCCTTAAGCTACCGGGGCATATATATTCATCTTTGATGAATCAAATTTATTCTGCGGCAAGCAACTGGCGCAGCTTTCTGATGGCTCTTGCCAATGCGTTTTCCACAGATTTGGGGGCGCGAGAAAGGGTTTTTGCGATCTCGCTTGTATGATACCCTGCCTCATGCAAACGGAACACCTGGTATTCAAGGGGAGAGAGAGAACGGCGGATGAACGCATGAAGTAAGGAAACCGATTCGTTCTGAATCAGGGTTTCAAGCGCATCTTCCAGGGGGGATACCAATTCTCTTTCCTTTTCCTCAATGGATGCCAGAGGAAACCGTTCCTTCTCCAAAGGGCGAAGAAACTTTGAGGTAAGGGCATTGCGAATGCAAATTTCCGCATACAGACCGAAGGTAACATTTGCCTGGCTCACAGAAAAACTGAGAGCGGCACGGTACAGGGCGCATCTGGCTTCCTGCAGCATTTCTCCCTGCTCTTCCTGGAGCAGAGGCTGCTTTGCCACCGTACGGCGAACGCTTGCATGGAGCAAAGGCTCATATTGGATGATGAGCGTTTCAAACGCGGCATCATCTCCCGCCTTGATCTGTTCTAAAACAGTCGCAATATCCATTCCTACTCCGTGCATAGAAAATTTACAAATTATTAATCACTTAAATTATAGCACAAGAAAACAAAAAGTCAAGCATTTTGAAAATTTTCTTGCAAACTGTCTAAAAAAATCAGCAAAAAACGGCAAAAAAGACGATAAAAAGGTCAAATTCACCCCACTATCATGCCATTTTTAGTTGATTTTGGCATTTTAATCCCACATGGGAGTCAGTCAAACAGGTAGTCTACGTCTCCCGTCATCACGGAGATCAAGCCTTGCACCATCACCTCCGGTCTTGTTTTGCAATGCGCCACCATTTTTTCTGCGGTGGAGCGGTTGCTCACGCGGTAGGACAGAGACAAAATATCGCCTTGTTTATCCTTGATCTTGCAAGTGACTACGAAATGACAAGGACCTTTTTCTTCATAAAAGCTGTCCACCACCACGCCTGCCTCACGGTGCGCCAGAAGGCGGGAGGCTTCCACTTCTGCGGCGCGGAGAATAGGCTCTGCAATACTGCTTTGCAGTTCTGCGGCAACCTCTTTGCCTACGGGAGAAATCTGGTATACCCGCTCGCCAAAGCCCTCATCGCTGATGATGTGCCCCAACTCTTCCAATTGGCTGAAGCATTCGGCAAAGTCAAAGGCGTTTACACGGTCTTTACGGCAAACAATGTCTTGGATGGTGGCGTAATTCAGGGGATCAACAATACCCGAAAGCAGGGACAAAATGAAGACTTTAATGTCGGTTTTGTCCATAAATAAGGCTTTGTTTTCCATTTTGTCCCTCCTTTTTCAGAATGTATCTTATTCTTCCTCTTCTTGGGGGAAGAAGATGGGTTCAAGCAGATCAAAGAAATACTCACTGTATCCACGCAGCTTGGTTTTGGTGAATACGGGGAAACCGTTGTAGTCAAAGTCTACATTGCGCAGATCATTGCTCTTGATGTAGTAGGTTTGCTTAAAGTAGAGAGGCAATATGGGCATTTCAAACACAAGGATCTCTTCCGCCTCGTGGAGCAGCTTGGCTCTCTTTTTGGCGTTGGTTTCTGCCAGCGCATCTTCCATTTTGTCATTGTAACTTACGCATTCCCAACTTGCGTGGTTCATGCCGCCTTTGTTACCGCTCATGGTAGAGGTCAGAGAGGCAAGTGCGGGGAAGGCGTTGGCGGACAGCATCTGCATATCAATGCCGATGACGTCAAAGTCGCCGTTTTCATAGTCAAGCTGAATACCGCTGTCCAGATAAACACTTTCGTCTACCACAAGGTCACGGGAGGAAACGCCCTTAATGCTGATGGTGTAGCCCAGCGCAGACCACAGGTCACGAACGTAATAGGCAACGGCTTCTTCTTCGGGATGGTCACTGTTGTAGGTAATGGTGAAGCTGCCGGAGCCACCGCCTGCCGCCACGATATCGGCTTTGGCGTCTTCAATGGACATGGTGGCTTTGGTGTCGATGAGGTCACCGCCTTTGTCTCTGAAACTGCTCAAGCGGCTATGGTTCATAATGGTTTCGGGAAGCAGACCCGTTGCGGCAGTTGCATAAACAATATAGTTTTCCACCAGCGCTTCTCTGTCAATGACAGCAGAGAGAATCTGACGGACTTCTCTGTTTTGGAACAAAGGGTTATTGTGGTTAAACACGTAAGTGTAGGTAGAGAGACGGTCTACGGTTTTGACAGTCTTTTCAAGGTCGGCACGGCTGGAGTTATCTTCTTCGCCATTGTCAAGGTAGTCAAGAGAGCCAATGTAGAACACCACGTTATCTTCCACAAAGGAATACATCTTGTCCAGATGGTCGGCTTTGGACATATTCTTGTCGGTTTTCCACAGAGTACGGATAAGGGCGGGAGTGACGAAGGCGTCAATGGCGCGGTCGGTTCCTGCAGGACGGTGGTAACCGTTGTTTCTACCAAGGGTAAGATAACCGTAAATATAGTTGAGCTGTTGGAGCTTGAAGGGACCGTTGCAGTAGAGAGTACCGCCTGTTTTGGTCCAGTAGTCTTCCTGCCCTTTTTCCAGGTTGCTGGCGTATACGGGCGCAAGCATCACGGAAGCCAGGTTGCGCAAAAAGGCTTTGCGGTCAACGTCCTTGTTTTCAAACTCAATGCGAATGGTGTCTTCGTCTTCATCATAGACACCCAGGTCAAACTTATCGTAACCTTCTTCGCCGTTTTTAATCTTTTGGGCGTTTTTGATTTCATAGAGCAGAGTGGCGGCAGGAGAACTGAAGTTAGGATCAATGATTCTGCGCCAAGCATATACAAAGTCGCCTGCAAGCACGCGGCTATCTTCACTACCGCTCCAGTAAGATTCGCGGAGATCGATATAGAGATCGCCTGTTTCACGGTCAAAGTGATAATCCTTTGCGGCAGCTTTTACCAGTTTGCCCTTTTCGTTTAAGGTGAACAGGGGTTCAAAGAGCATGCTGATGAGCATGACGCTATTGTCGTCTGTATAAGAAGCGGCAGGGTCCAGGTCATAAATCTCATCAGACAGATATACGCTGATTTCAGCACCTTTTCCCTCAATACCGCAAGAGGACAGGGTGAACACACTGCCTGCAAGTAGCAAAAGGGATAAAAACAGACTAAAAACTCTTTTCATTTGGGATTCCTCCGTGTTTAATAAACATTGTTATTATATCATTAATTACGCAAAAAAGCAATCCCTTGCGGGCAGATTTTGATTTTTCATGTTTTTTACAAATTTTAGGCGGTTTTTTTGGTCGGTTTGTCGGTTTTGCCCACAAAGAAAAAATAGTGGCAAAACAATAAAATGTCATATTTATGGAAAGTTTTATTTACATTTCATAATCAATTTTAGGAATTGTTTTTAAAACCCCTCTACGATTCAATAAAAATCAAGACTTTCTATACACCTGAACATTTTTAAAAAGGGTGTGTTACATTGCACCGTTAAAGCGGACAGTCGGGTAGTGAAACGGCCTGTGCGTCTTAGAAAACGATTGATCATCCTTTTCGCCCACAGGTGACCGAGCCGCAGCGAGACCGCCTGTCCCTACAATACCATGTTTGCGGAGCAAACATTTCATGATGCCGA
>JAZOBX010000213.1:0-2733 GCA_045596205.1 Eubacteriales bacterium
ATGGCTACGATCCGACTTATTTTTTGATAGTCTAAGGATTAAAAACCGGGAATCTGCATTTTTCCAAACTTGCCGGGCAGCTTCATTTTTCCGCCCGCGCCGGTCAGCTGCTTCATCAGCTTTTTCATTTGCTCAAATTGACGGAGCAGGGCATTCACTTCCTCTACCGAGAGCCCACAACCTGCCGCAATGCGTTTCCGTCTGGAACCGTTGATAATACGGGGATCGTTCCGTTCCTCGGGGGTCATGGAAAGCACGATGGCTTCGGTGTGTTGCATCTGCTTTTCGTCCAGCTGGGCGTTTTTCATAGCCGAGGTGTTCATGCCGGGCATCATGGCCATGATCTGCTCCATGGAGCCCATCTTTTTCAGTTGACGAAGCTGCTCTAAAAAGTCTGTCAGGGTAAAGGTGGCGTCCATCATCTTCTTTTGCAGTTTTTTGGCTTCTTTTTCGTCAAAGGCCTGCTCTGCTTTTTCAATGAGGGAAAGCACGTCGCCCATCCCCAGAATACGGGATGCCATACGGTCGGGGTAGAAGGGCTCGATCATATCCAGTTTTTCGCCCGTACCCACAAACTTAATGGGTCTGCCCGTTACGTGGCGTACAGAAAGCGCCGCGCCGCCTCTGGTGTCGCCGTCCATCTTGGTCAGCACCACACCCGAAATATCCAGCAGTTCATGGAAGGATTTTGCCACGTTCACGGCATCCTGACCCAGCATCGCATCAATGGTGAGCAGAATTTCATGGGGGGCAACAGTCTCTTTGATTTTGTGCAGCTCCTCCATGAGCTCTTGGTCAATATGCAGTCGGCCGGCGGTGTCAATAAACACCATATCGTAGCCGTTCTTGATGGCGTGTGCCACGCCCTCTTTGGCAATTTTCACGGGATTTGTCTTGTTGCCCATTTCAAACACGGGCACACCCACAGCCTCGCCCACAACCTTCAGCTGGTCAATAGCGGCAGGGCGGTAAATGTCACAAGCCACAAGCAAAGGATGCTTGCCCTTCTTTTTGTAAAGCGCGGCAATCTTACCCGCATGGGTGGTTTTACCTGCGCCTTGCAAACCTACCATCATCACGATCGTAGGCGGTTTGGAAGCAATTTCCAGTTTGGCATTTTCGCTTCCCATTAAACGAATCAGTTCTTCATGAACGATCTTTACGATTTGTTGGGCAGGGAGCAGACTTTCCAGTACCGTCTCGCCTACCGCGCGCTCCGTGACCGAAGACACGAATTCACGAACCACTTTATAGTTGACGTCTGCTTCCAGCAGCGCCATTTTGACTTCTCTCATGCCCTCTTTCACATCAGCGGCAGTCAATTTGCCTTTGTTGCGAAATTTTTTCAGAGCATTGGTCAGTTTTTCTGTTAAATTCTGAAACATATTAAACTCCTTTCCTAAAGTTAAAGAGTTTCTTTCATTTCCTTTGCAAGAGAAATGATTTGCCGAGCGGCAGAGGCCACCGCCTCGTCGTTGTTATCCGCAATCCGTTCTGCAGTTTCCGTCATTTGCTCAACCAGCCCCTTGAGAGCCTCAAAGCGGGCGGCAAGACCAAGACAGCTTTCCAGATGGAGCAATTCTTCTTCCCCTTTTTTGATGAAATGTCTCACGCCCTGGCGCGTCATTTCCACCGCATCGGCAATTTCCGAAAGGGAAAGGTCGTCTTCATAATACTGCCGTAGCATATCGCTGGTTTTGGGTGGCAATACGTCGCCGTAAAAGTCCAGGAGCAAACCCATATGCATATCTTTTGCAAACATACGCCCACTCCATTTCCAAAATGTTTACCTGTAAAACAAATTACTTTACACAGTATACCATACCCCTCTCTCTTTGTCAAGTCTTTTTTCGTATATTTTTCAAAAAACCGAATTTCAATTGACAATCAAGCGCCAAATTGTTATAATGAATTATCTTACTTTATACAAAAATAGGGAAATCTGCTATGGTTTGGACAAGAGAAGAATATATCGCCCATTGCCACCACGAATACACGGGCAGAGAAATGCTTTGCGAGCTGTTTGGACCTCTCCACGTGTTAGAGGAGGAATGGCGGCGGCAGGGAGCAAGTCAAAAAGAAATTTCCATGACTGCATTTGATTTTGACTATGTACTTAAAACCTCTCTTGCTGCAAACACCCGCGCCGTCACGGGCATCACACCCGTGATATTGGAAGATACCCCCGAGCATACCCTTGCCATCGACCGCATGGGGCGTAAGACCAAGCTGTGTAAACACAGCGCCACCTTACCTCTCCCCACCACCTTTCCCGTAGAAACCATGGAAGACTGGCTGCGCATTAAGCATTGGTACGAGTTTCGGGACGACCGCATCGACTGCGAAGCGCTCAAAGCCCAGAAAGCCCTGCAGGAAAAAGGCTACCTCACCCTTTTTCAGATTCCCGGCGGCTTTGACGAGCCCAGAGAGCTGATGGGGGAAGAAAACCTTTGCATTGCCTATTACGAGCAGCCCGAGCTGATAGAAGATATGCTTGCCACTATGCGGGATACCGCCCTTAAAACCATTGAAAGAATCGCAGACATAGTCAGAATTGACAATCTGATCATTCACGAAGATATGGCAGGGAAAAGCGGCCCCCTCATTGGACCGAAGCAGGTCAGAGAGTTTCTCGCGCCTTATTATTCTACCGTATGGAATGCCGCCCAAGATGCGGGCGCCACCCTCTTTTCCCAGGACAGCGACGGCAATATGAACGCCGTCATCGACGAA
>JAZOBX010000214.1:0-2206 GCA_045596205.1 Eubacteriales bacterium
GAAAAACCCTGTTTTGGGGATGCGACGGCTGTTGGATTTCCTGCGCCGCATGGCAATACGTGAGAAACTGTCGGTTTGACATGGCTGTGTTTGACAGTACCTTTGGCGACTACCACGACATTGAATATCTCTTTGAGCACAACAACACCCAAATGGTGGAATCTCTCGTCACCGTTCTCCGCGCCCAAAGGGTGCTGACCGAGGATACGCTTGTCTTTGCCAACCACATTGCCCGCATCTGCAACTCTCCCCATGAAGAGCTGGTAGAACGCTACGGCAAATCCAATATCCGCGTCACCTACGACGGTCTTAAAGTTACATTGTAAGGAGTACATCATGACACCCGAACAAATCGAACGCATCAACGAGCTGGGCAGAAAATCCCGCACCCCCGAAGGACTTACCGAGGCAGAAAAAGAAGAACAGGCCGCCCTGCGCAAAGCCTATCTGGAATGGTACAGAAAAGCCATCCGCGGAGAAGATAAATAACTCTTTTTTACAGGAGAAAAGCATGGAAGGTTTATTTTTTATCGCATTTTTCGCTATATTTTTCTTCGTGATCGCTACCTTTATCACCGTTTTTGTAAAAGGCATCAGCCAGTGGTCAAAAAACAACCACTCTCCCCGACTGACGGTAGAAGCAAAGGTAGTGGATAAGCAGATGAACACCCATCGCCATCACCATTCAAACGGCCATCACCATCACTCCCACAGCTACTATATTACCTTTGAGGTGCAAAGCGGCGACCGTATGCAGCTTTCCGTGCCCGGCGGTGAGTTTGGTTTGCTGGTGGAAGGAGACGTGGGCACGCTAACCTTCCAAGGCACCCGATACCTTGGTTTTGCCAGAAAAATCCCCAATGGAGACGGCGGATACCAATATCCGCAACAATAATATGCAAAAAGTTACGCTGAAACTAAACGAAATCCGGTCCATGATCAAGCCTCTCGGTCGCACGCGACTGACCGATAGAGGGCAGGAGCTTTCATGGAGTGCCGCAGGCATCTCCCTTTGCCTTTCTGCCCGTCGCGTTGCCCTTCATTTTGCCGACTACGGCGCAGAAGCCAAGGCATTTATTGGGGTTTTTGTAAACAATAGTAAGCAAATTCATAGCATTTCGGGTATGTCTCCCGTTGTGATGCTGGAGGATGCCCAAGGGATTGATACCCTTTCCATCCTTCGCCTCAGCGAAGGGGATATTCCTCTGTACTTAACTGAAATCGTCCTTTACGGAGAAGACGAGCCTACCTTGCTTCCTCCTCCCCAAAACAGCCGGAGAAGAATGCTCTTTATCGGCGACTCTATCACCTGTGGCTACGGTACCGATTCCGTGGCAGAGGAAGACGTGTTTCTCACCGCCGAAGAGGACGTGACCCACGCCTACGCCTATCTAACCGCAAACCATTTTGGCGCAGACTATCAGATTATCTCCATTTCGGGCATGGGTATCGTAAAAAGCTGCCGCGGTGAGTCGGAACGCCAATTCCCCGACTTTTTTGCCCTTGCAAACCGAAGCGGAAGCAGTGACCTTGACGGCAGCGGTTTTGACCCCCACGTGGTGGTGGTCAACGGCGGTACCAACGACGGCGCCACCGTTCCTCCCGAAGAATTTGCCGCAGGAGTTGAGGTGTTCCTTGCTACTCTGCGGGAAAAATACCCCCAATCTGAAATCGTATGGATATACGGCGCGATGGGAGATAAATACAGCCATGTGCTGTATCCTCTTTTCCAAAAGAAGGCCCAAACCGATAGCCATATTTCCTTTACGCTGGCGTCCAGCATCTATCCCACCCCCTCTTTCGTGGGCGTCAAGGGGCATCCCAACTGCATGGGGCAAAAGCGACTGGCAACCGAACTGATTTGCCATGTAGAAAACCGCATGAAAGGAGCATGGTAAAATGAGCTGTGTAGATTTTTTTGCCGTCTGTGACGAAATCCTTGATATGCAGCGTGACCTTAAACGCGTCATCGTTGCCATTGACGGCATGGCGGGGGCAGGGAAAAGCACCCTTGCTGCGCAACTGCAAGAGGTTTTCCCAAAAACCGACGTGATCCACATGGACCATTTCTATCTGCCTAAAGCCCTGCGCACAAAAGAGAGAATGGCAGAGCCTGGCGGGCACATGGACACCGAACGCTTTTCAGACGAGGTAGCCCTCCCCATCTGGAAAGGTCTTGTGCCACACTAAGTCGGATCGTAGCCAT
>JAZOBX010000215.1:0-3927 GCA_045596205.1 Eubacteriales bacterium
TGAAGCTGGCTCTTGAAGTGGCTGTAGAAATGGATCAACGCCCCATTGAAAGCAGAGAATAAGCCTATGACACCTATCAAACGTATTTTTCTCATCGTACTGGACAGCGTTGGCGCAGGGGAGCTGCCCGACGCGGCAGACTTTGGCGACAAGGGCGCCCATACCCTTCTGTCCGTATCCAAGTCTCAGAAGCTCCACATTCCCCATTTGCTGAAAATGGGACTTGGCTGTGTGGACGGGCTGGACTTTTTGGGTAAAACCGACGCCCCCACCGCCGCCTATGCCAAGCTGGCAGAATCCTCCAAGGGAAAAGACACCACCACAGGCCATTGGGAGATCGCAGGTCTTGTTTCTAATCGTGCGATGCCCACTTTTCCCGACGGCTTCCCCAAAGAACTCATTGATGCATTCGCCGAAAAAACAGGCAGAGCGGTGCTTTGCAACCTGCCCTACTCCGGCACGAAGGTCATTGCCGACTACGGCGAGGAGCATCTGAAAACAGGCGCGCTGATCGTGTATACTTCTGCCGACAGCGTGTTCCAGATTGCCGCCCACACGGATATCGTGCCCGTGGAGGAGCTGTACCGCTATTGCGAAATCGCAAGAGAACTTTTGGTGGGCGAATGGGGTGTGGGCCGTGTGATTGCCAGACCCTTTGATGGCGCCCATCCCTTCCACCGCTCTCCCGACAGAAAAGACTTTTCCCTCCAGCCCCATGGCGAAACCCTGCTGGATGCCCTGAAGGGCCAAGGCTTTGACGTGATTTCCGTGGGTAAAATTGCAGATATTTTTGCAGGCAGAGGGGTCACCGACTCTCATCCCGTCCACGGCAATCCCGATTGCATGGCGGAAACCATGATGCTCGCAGAAAAGGACTTTCACGGTCTTTGCTTTGTGAACCTGGTGGATTTTGACATGGTATACGGCCACCGCAACGACAAAGACGGCTACGCCCAGGCACTGACGGATTTTGACCTGTTCCTTGGAAAATTCATGGAGCAACTCCGTGAGGACGATGTACTGATGATCACCGCCGACCACGGCTGCGACCCCGGGGATGTTTCCACCGACCACACCCGTGAGTACGTGCCTCTTTTGGTGTACGGGTCCGCTATTGCGCCGAAAAACCTGGGGGTTTTGCAAGGATTTGGCAATATTGCCATGTCTGTGGCAGATATGCTTGGGGCAAAATTTCAAGGTAGCGGCGAGAGCTTCGCTCACCAAATTTTGAAATAAACCGTAAAACAGATCCTTGGCATCCGCATAGCCGCGGACGCCAACTTCACTCCGCCTTTTATTTTAAAGGAGACTGCTATGACAACAGAAAAACTTATCAATGAAGCGATCATTGCCATGCGCAAGGCCTACGCGCCCTATTCGGGATTTTTCGTAGGGGCGGCATTGCTGACCAAAGAAGGCAAGGTGTACACAGGCTGTAACATTGAAAACGCCGCCTTCACGCCCACGATCTGCGCGGAACGTACGGCTTTTGCCAAGGCTGTCAGCGAGGGCGAAAACGCTTTTTCCGCCATTGCCATTGTGGGCGGAAAAGAAGGCAAGATGGTGGGCACATTCCCACCTTGCGGAGTTTGCCGTCAGGTGATGGCAGAATTTTGCGACCCCGACAGATTCAAAATTTATCTTGGTCTGCCCGACGGCGGCCACGAAGAATATATCCTCCGCGACCTGCTTCCCTCAGGCTTTTTCCCTTCTGCTCTTGACCAGTAACAAACGCGAGGTACTTCCCATGAGAATGTATGACATGATTTACGAAAAACGCCGTGGCAAGGCCCACAGCGACGAGGATATCCGCCGAATGATCTCGGGCTACGTGTCGGGGGATATTCCCGACTACCAGATGTCTGCCTGGCTGATGGCGGTTTGCTTCAGAGGAATGACCGACGCGGAGCTTTCCACCCTGACCGATGCTATGGCAAAATCGGGGGATACCGTTGACCTTTCGGACTTCGGGGATACCTCCGTGGACAAACACAGCACCGGCGGCGTGGGCGATAAAACCAGCATGGTAGTGGCGCCCCTGGTGGCATCACTTGGGCTGACCGTTGCCAAAATGTCAGGCAGAGGCCTTGGCCACACGGGCGGCACAGTCGACAAGCTGGAATCCATCCCCGGCTACAGCACCACCCTTTCCGCAGACGCCTTTTTGGCGCAAGCGGGCAAGGTGGGGGTAGCGGTGATCGGGCAAAGCGGAAACATGACCCCCGCCGACAAAATGCTCTATGCCCTCCGCGACGTGACTGCCACGGTGGACTGCATCCCCCTCATCGCTTCTTCCATTATGAGTAAAAAGCTGGCGGCGGGCGCAAAAAGCATCGTGCTTGACGTAAAAGTGGGCAGCGGCGCATTTTTAAGAAATATTGAAGACGCCACCACCCTGGCGGAAAAAATGACCGAAATCGGCAGACGCTGCGGACGGCGCATGGCGGCGGTGATCTCCGACATGGACGTGCCTCTCGGTACCCTTGTGGGTAATATTTCCGAGGTCAAGGAAGCCATCGAGACCCTCCACGGCAGAGGCCCCGCAGACCTGCGGGAGCTGTGTCTGACCCTTGCCACGGAAATGGCATCACTGGGCCTTGGCATTTCCAGAGAAGAAGCCCGTAAAAAAGCAGAAGCGTCTCTCCAAAGCGGCAAAGCCCTGGAAAAATGCTGCGAGTGGGTGGAAGCCCAAGGCGGAGACAGTACCTACATCCGCCATCCCGAGCAATTCCCCTTGCCTACCCATACGCTGGATATTCTGTCCGACCGCGAGGGCTATCTGACGGCAATGGATACCACCGAAATTGGCAAATCCGCCCAGATCCTTGGCGCGGGCAGAGCCAAAAAGGAAGATATCATTGACCTGACCGCAGGCATTTACGTGGCGAAAAAGACGGGGGATTTTATTAAAAAAGGCGACCTTCTGGCAACGCTGCAAACCAGCCGCCCCGAAACCCTTGCCGACGCGGAAGCTTGCTACCGCGGGGCACTCAGCTGGGGTGACACCGCGCCTGAATCCCGTCCTTTGGTCTACAAAATCGTATAAACCAAAAAGAGCGAACCTCGGTTCGCTCTTTTCAGTGTTTCATTATTCATTATTCATCAGCGAAGCGACTTCATTCTTCATTATTCATTAACGGACCTTCGGGGTAGTGAAACGGCCTGTGGGTCTTAGAAAACGATTGATCATCGTTTTCCCCCACAGGTGACCGAGCCGCAGCGAGACCGCCTGTCCCTACAATACCATGTTTGCGGAGCAAACATTTCATGATGCCGAAGGCGTCATTTCAAGAAACGCATCGCGTTTCATTTCAAGCATTCGCAAAGCGGATGCATTTCATAACGGCTTCGCTGTCATTTCCTTTCCCTGTTGATTGGTAAAAAAGAGGCTTTGTGGATGAAGTTGTTTTAGGAAAACACCTCATCCACCGCAAGCGGTCCCCCTTTTCTCGCTGCGGCTCGGTCACCTTCGGGATCTGCATTCCGCTTGCGGAATATTGCGTAGCGAGCATTACAATGTAAAAAAGCACCAATAAATGGTACAACTGCCAACCTGCAATCGCGAGCAGCAAACATCCACCGGATTGTCATTCAATACCCGAAGGTCGCTTCGCTACCTACTGGGGAAGGCATAGATTAGTTTTGAGCAGATTGGAAACGGACAGTCGAGGACGCCTGTCCCTACAGTCACGTTTGCGGAGCAAACATTTCAAGACACCGAAGGTGTCATTTCAAGAAACGCAAAGCGTTTCTTTTCAAGCATTCGCATGGCGAATGCATTTCAAGACGGTTTTGCCGTCATTTTCTTGACAAAAGATAACCTGTTGGTATTCATTAAATAGATAATAAATAAAATAAATAAATTTATTAAGTAAATTAAATAAGTAGGTCAAATGTGTTGACTTAGCGGAATTTTTGTGGTAGAAT
>JAZOBX010000216.1:0-4405 GCA_045596205.1 Eubacteriales bacterium
CAAGAGAAGCAAAGGTCTCTGTGTCGAAAAATTCAATCACATCCCCTGCCTTGCCCCAACTGGAACTAAAAGAGAAACGAGGTGCGCTCACCGTAGCAGAATTACCGTTCACAAGGTCTACTTTGTAAGCCATACCGTGTACGTTTACACAGTCGTCCCCGGGCTTTTCAAAGTGGCATCCGTCAACGGTCAGAGTGCCGCCCATATCGGAAATATGGAGAATATCTGCGTTGGTACTCATCAAAGTATTGTCGTTTTCGGGCTTTACAGTTACATTTCTCAATGCCACGTTCCCACAACGGCCCGTCACCAGCATACCGCCGTTAAGAGAATTACGAATGGTAAGGGTATCAAAGGTAACGTTGGTGGTATGGCTTACTTCAAATACATAGTTACTGCTCGTACTCAGGCGCAGACAGGCATAGGAACCTACCGACAGATTTCTTAAACCGCTCGCATCAAGACCTGACACTTTCAAAGTGTTTTCCGACAGTTTTTCAATGGGGAAATTGCTTGCGGCGTATTGTTCAAAGCTTTTTGTAATAATCCCGTTTTTGTTAAAAGAGTTAACGACGGTCACATATTCGTTTCCCGAAATGGCAGCCCCATCGCTGATTTCCAGCGTCAGCGTCCCCCCTGCCTTGGCAATGATTTTGCCTGACAGAGAGGTGGGAATATCGTATTTGAAAAGCAGTCCCTTAAAGGAAATATTATCACATTCATTTACCACAAAGAAACTGGAAGAAGCGGTATAAGAGCGGAACTCTGCGGGAATCCCGGGGTCATTGAGCTTTTCCTGCTTCGCTTTTTCATTGGTCACGTGAGTGCGGATCAGCGTGGCATGATTGCCCACGATCTCAACGTCATTTCTTCCCACAAGATACAAAGGCATAGCCAATTCATATTCTCCTCTGGGGAAATACAGCACAGTGCCTTTTGCGGCTTGCATCAAATAGGGGACCAGAATGCTTGCGTTTGCAAGGCCAAAGCCCTCGCCGGCTTTTACGCCTAAATCTTTCACAGCGTCTATTGCGCCTGCAGGCATGGGGATGTCGGGTAAAACAACGGGTGGCACAGGGGGATCCTCCTGATTTTGTGATGTCGTTGTGTTTTCGGTGGTAGTGCTGTCGGAAGTGCTACCGGTACTGCCGGTATTGACAGTTCCCGAAGGCAGGGGAGAGGCTGTGGTGCTTTCCGCTACCTGTCCGCATCCCATCAGAAGAGAGCACAGCACCAGTAAAATGCAAATCTTTTTCATTCTCTGCTCCTTATATTTTTAAATTTGAATACGAAATCAGTTGCTCTTTGGATTTTGTCTGGCAATCTCATAGCCAAACACAGTGGCCGCGGATGCGGCAGACAGGGAAGCCTGAAAGTCTCTGCCGTAGTCAATTCTGACGGTTAGGTCTGCCCCCTCTTTCACGGATTTGGATATCCCTCTTTTTTCTCCGCCCACCACAGCGAACACAGGCAAGGGCAGGGAAGCCTCGCCCAAAGCCACAGGTGCGTTTTCCTCTGCGCAAACTACGGTATAGCCCAGCTCGTGGAACACCTCCACCGCCTCCTCAGGCGTTGCCATAAAGAGGTCTACCAGCTCCGATGCGCCCGCAGAAGCTCTTGCCACCACCCCTGCGGCGGTCATCCAGTTCCGCATGGGCAAAACAATGCCGTCTACCCCAAAGGCGTAAAGGGAACGCAGAGCATAGCCAAAGTTATAGGGGTCCTCAATGCCTTCGATCATTACGTAAAAGCCCTTGGGCTTGACCGTCTCTTTGGCATTGCAGAGAAGGGGAATTTCCCTGGGAGAAACAAAAGCAATCACACCGCCGTGGGAATTTCCCGTGGTATACTGTTCCATTTCCTCTGCAGTTGACTCCTCCACGGAAAAACCAAATTCCTCGCCTCTATGACGAAGCCAAGCCACCTCTTTGCCGATTTTTTTCAGCCTTTCTTTATCAAAAAGAATCTTTTCAATCTTTGATGCCCCCTTGCAGGTAGCAGACAAAATGGCGCGAATCGACGTCATCCCCTCCATCACGGAAGAAGGGGCTTGATTTTCTGTTTCTTTACGCATGAAAAAGTAATATCCTTTCATATAATGGGATGAAAACAGGCAAAAGCTGTGTGTAGCCGTCACACAAAAACCACAAACTTTTGCTTGGCAGAGAGGAGAGAATCATGGGTTTATACGGCAAAGAACGGTGCGAGCGGATTGCAGAATATATGATTGAAAACGGAGCCACCGTCAGACAGTGCGCCACCTGCTTTTCCATCAGCAAAAGCACCGTACATAAGGATTTAACGGGCAAGCTTTATTATATCAACCGCAAGCTTTACGAAGAAGCCAAAAAGATTCTGGAAAAAAACAAATCCGAACGCCATCTGCGAGGCGGCGAAGCCACCAGACAAAAATACATACGCCAAAAAGAATATATCCGTCCCTTCGCTACATCCGTCACGGAAAAGAAATCCTGAACTTTGTGTCGTGCTTTACCGCCACGTGAGACAAATGCTCCAGTATCTCCGGTGTGGTATAAAAGGGCGTGTCTTTGCTCGGAATGATGAGCTGCTCTGTGGCATCTGTCAGCGGCAAATAGCCGTAATTTGCAGGCGCACCGCCATGCCCGGATAAAATCAGAGTTTTGGTTTTGGCAAGACCGTCCATTGCGGCAGAAGACAAAGGCAAATAGGTAAAATCCGCCGTCATCAGCATCAAAGTCTCGCCTTTTCTCTCAAAAGACACGGCAAAAGCGGTGTGCGGATTTACAGGAAAGGCAGATGCTCTGAAAAGGCAAAACGCCGTTTCTCCAAACCGCAATTCTTCTTCGGCATGATAAAGGGTCACTTTGATACGCAGCTGCTCTGCCACACGGCAAAAATCCTCGCAAACCGTCTTTTCTTCCTCGGTGAGGGGTGACGGTGCGTAAATCTCGCCGATCCAAACGGCCCTTACTGTTTTCATCAGCGCATTCACGTGCGTCTTATGCCAATGGGTCAGTACCAAACGGTCAAGACAGGTCACGTGGGCATCCTTCATGATGGAGAGGGCGGTTTTGGCGCTGTTGCCGTTTCCCGAAGACAAGTCCACGAGCGTCTGCTCTCTTGCGTCAGAGATCAGAACGAAATCCTCTGCGCCCTTTTCTTCATAGGCAATATAGGTCTGGCAGTCGGTCACAATCTGCCCCACCGTCACCAAAAGAGTAGAAAGGCAAAATACCGCCCCTGCCAAAAGAAACAGGCGCTTTTTCATTTTTCCGCCCAGCAGAGGTGCCAGCGTCAGCGCGGCAAGAAGCATCACCGCCAGCGCCTTGACACCGAAAAAGCCAACGGATACCGTGGCTTGCGGCCGCTCACCCATCCACGCCACAACCGTCAAAAGGGCATTTGGCACTGCACTTGCCACACCTCCTAAAGCCTGTCCGACAAAGGGCACAAAGGAGAGGGCAAGCAACGGAAATGAGAGGAGCAAGGCCAAGTTGACCAGCGGTGACAGAATCACCGTTGCGGGAATCGACAAAAGGGAAACATCACCGAAAAACAGGGCGCAAAGGGGCAGGGTAAAGAGGGTTGCAAACACCGTGATGGCAATCGCCTCTCCCAAGCGGCACGCCCCAAACAGCGCCCACTTGTGCAGTTTCCTTTTGGCTTTGCCCTCTGCCAGGTCAAACAAACGTCGCAAATGGACGAGCCACCGCTCCTTTGCAATCAGTATAATGGCAAAGGTAGCGAAGAAGGAAAGCCAGAAGCCCATGTCGTATACCGTGCCCCTGGAAAAGCAAAGCAATAGCGCGCCTGTGAAAAACAGGCTGGTAAAGACATCGTTTTTCCGTCCTGCCATCCAGGCAAAAATATAAAAACCGCTCATCACGGCGGCGCGCAGAATACTGGCGCTCGCCCCAACGAGTACAGTATAAAACAAAATAAAAATAAGACCAATGCCGTCCGCCCGTCTGCGGGAGACCTTCATCTTTTCCAGCGTTTCTCTGAGCAAAGCCATCAGCACCGTCAGATGCATACCGCTCAGCGCCAGAAGATGGCTGGCTCCTGCCCGACGGAACATCAAAGAGGTATAAAGAGACAAGTGGGACTTGTTGCCCAAAAAGAGAGCAGGGAAGAGCCCGCCGCTCTCGCCTTCGGAAACACCAAACAAGGCATCCGAAAGCCATTGATTGAGGTCAGCAAACGCCTTGCGCAAAGAAAAGCTGTGCCTCAGCACGACCATTTCTCCCTCCGGCTCTATCTCTCCCACAATGCCGTTTGACAAGGCGTAAAGGGCGGTGTCGCTCTCACTTTCAAGAGAAGAAATTTCTCCGCTGAAGAATACCACGTCACCTGCGACAATATTCTCTTGCCGTGTAAACACCGACACGCGGATGCGCTTGTTTTCTCCATCTATTTTCAAAAG
>JAZOBX010000217.1:0-2234 GCA_045596205.1 Eubacteriales bacterium
TGTTTTCTCGGCTTTGCCTGCGAAAACTAGGTTGAGTCAATCGAGATAGCTCCGACAACAAAAAGATGTAACCGCAAGGGTTACCTCTTTTTGTTGGTGGAGCATGCTTAACGAAAGTCGAACCGTTATAACTAATCACGCCCGAGGCGTGTATATCATCAAAACAAAGTTTTGTATATCACCAAGGTGTAACCTTGTATATCATCAAGTCGCAGATGAATGCACGCTAAAGCGTGATGATATACACCTTCGGTGATGAGATACAGACCAAAGTCTGATGATATACCAAGTCTGCGACTTGGATAAGACAAAACCTCACCCTGTTCGGATGAGGTTTTGTCTGGTGGGCCATCAAGGACTCGAACCTTGGACCAACCGGTTATGAGCCGGTAGCTCTAACCAACTGAGCTAATGGCCCGTATGTGATGCATACGGCAACGGTTAGTATTATAGCAATAGTTTATGAATAGAATGTGAATAAATAAGCAACATTTGATGAACTGAGGGAGAATTTGCGGGATTGACTTGAAGCCTCGGTTTGTGGTATGATAATACAAAACCGCAAGGAAAAGAAATGAAGAAGGAGGGACAGTGATGGAAATCAAATGCTTCAGGCATAGCGTTTGCACACAAAATTTTGCGTTTTTGGAAAAAGACAAGTTTACTTTTTCGGTGTTGCTACGAATTTTGCAAGGCGAGTGCGCTTTTACCTTGGTAAAGGGGGAGAGGCTTGTGATTTGCCATTCAGCCGTTCCCTATCCCGTTTGGATATGGCTGCCCGATGACACAAGCGAAGAAGAGTTGGAAGAAGCCTATGCTTTGACGAAACAGCACCTTGGCATTGCGGGGTATCGCTTTAATTTAAAATATCCTTTGGCAAAACACTTTATCGAGCGCGCCCGACAAGAGGGTGTGGCGTTAAAGGTCACCACCAATATGCTGGCGTATGCCTGCGAGGAAGCGGTGGCGCCGAAAAAGGCGGCGGAAGGGATGCTCCAAAAAGCAGAGAAGCGGGATCTTTTTTGTGTGACGGATTTCGTGCGCGGATTTTTTATGGATGCAGGGCTTCTGGCTGACGTTGCTTCCGAGTCTGCATACGAGGAAAAAGCCAAGCGGCACATCAGTCAAGGGTTTTACTTTTGGAGCAAGGGCGGCGAAAGGGTGGCTTGCGCAGCCCTAAATGAGATGGCAGACCAATGCAGTATTGGAGCGGTATTCACCAAAAGTGAGCATCGCAGACAAGGATACGCCTCTCATTTGGTCTATGCGTTGGCAAAGCAAATTCTGGATAGCGGAAAGCTACCTACTCTTTACACCAACGCAGACTATTCGGCCTCCAATGCCTGCTACATGAAAATCGGGTTTACACCCCGAGGCGGGCTATGCACCATTGGTGAATCAACATAATGAAGGGGCTGTCGCATTTGTCGCATTCACCTGAATCTGCCGTAGCAGATTCAGCCACGCAAACAAAAATAGAAGGTATAGAAATTTGCTCTATACCTTCTTTTCACATTTACGCTGTTTTTAACAATTCATATTCAGTATGCAGTTTTGATTTGTATTTTTTTGTTTGCTATTTCCGTTTGCTTCCTCTCGACGTATGGAAATACGCCTTCGGGGCTTTAGCGAAAATTTCTGCATCAAATCCGTTCGCCCCTTGGGGGCTGTCGCAAATACGAATTTGCGACAGCCTCTTTTTGCATTTGTGGTGATACATTTGGATTTTATTCTTTTTCGGCATAGAGGACGGGCTCGGTGATGGGGCCGATGCAGGTGAGGGGGTCCACGCCAAACATTTTGGCGCGGAGGAAGCCCATGATACCGCCTGCGCGGAGAGGCTCGGGAACAAATTCGGCAACCATGCCCTCTATCATTTCCCTGCCGGGAGATTCGGTGAGCTGGAGGCGGAGCTTTCCTTCTTCGGGATAGATTTTGATATAGCGGGTGTTGGAGAGCTCGGGAAAGAGCAGCTCAATTTTCAGCACGGGCGCGCCGTCTTCGGTGATGCCGCATTCGCCCGCGGCGCGGATGACGTAGGGCTCTCCTTTGAAATTCAGCTGCCCCAAGGCTTTTTGATAAAAGCCCACTTCCACGGTATGGCGTTCTTCTCCTTCTTCAAAAACCACGAAAAAGCGGTTGCCTTTTCTGAGAAACAGCAGGCGCGAAATCCCTTTGGTGTGGTTGTTTTGGATGAGACGGCAAGACAGGAAGTCGGATCGGAGCCATGTCGT
>JAZOBX010000218.1:0-7678 GCA_045596205.1 Eubacteriales bacterium
GGTTCAGCAATTCCTGCATAGAATAAACGAAATCGTAAGCGTTGATGGAATCGCCATTTTCCCAAGTCAGGTCGTTTCGAAGCGTGATTTTCCATGCGAGCCCACTTGCATGGGAAGCAAGCCCAAAATCACTTGCATATAGGGCTGTAACGTCTTCCAGTGCTGTTGCCGCGCTGTATTTCACCACATAGTCGCCAGGGATGATACGGCCTTCTTCGTCAAGAGGGTAGTCGTAAATAAAGAAGGGGCTTTCCAGATAATGCATGATTTGAGCGGCACTGCCGTCTATGGTTGTAAGAGGATTCCAGCTAAGAGGAAAAACGTCGGTATACGTATTGTAGGTGTAATAGTTTGTTTTGTCCGTTTGTAAAAAACATACGGTGCAAATAAACCCTTCCTCATAGGGCGCGAATGTATGGCGTTCTTGAAAAACAGCCGAACCGCAATTGCAAGTATACCAGTGGTAGTGATCATCATACGCAACTGTATCATAGCTGTGAGCAAAATCACCGTATGTAATGCCACAAATAGCGCACTCTGCTTTTTGCGTGCAGCTTGCTTCTCCCCCTTCGTGAGGAGCCATTGAGACCTGCTCGCCGCAGGTATCACATTCCAACCAGTGAACAACTTCATTTCCTACGTATTCGTTGCTTAAGGCATGGTCTGTGTCTTGACCTTGTCGCATAGCGACCTGGCCGCAGTCATTGCAAAAACGAAAATAGATTTTTTCAGCGCAGTTTTCTGTTTTGGATAAGCTCACCCATTCCGCATAAGAATGTTCATGGGCATCACCGATTGTTTTCAGCCAAAGCAGAAAATCCTCTCCGCTGCCCTCGTGTCCCAGCGTAAGCCAAGTTTCATAGGCAGAAGTACCCGTACCTTTTTCACCCTTGAGTATTGCAATCCAAGTGTCATAGGAAAATGGAATTTCCCCGTTTTCATCAGCGTGCTCCACATACTGTTCATACAGTTCTTGCAATATGGGGCTAACAGTATTTTCTGTTGTGGTTGCAGACGAAGTTGTAGACGCAGTAGCGGAAGGAGTGGTTTGGCTTGTTTCGCTTGGTGTACAAGCACAAACAAACGTAATGGCAAATGCAAACGTGATCATCGCAAGCAAACGAACAAGCTTTTTTATTTGTTTCATATAGTTCTCCTTTTGGTAAACGCATGAATATTTCTGCATAGGTGTCTCATGTGGCTTACATATTCTTTGGTACAATCTCAACCGTCAAAGTCAAAAGGCATTTTGTCAAAATAAAAACCGTGGGACTCACAGTCAGCGCGGAATTTCTCCGCTTTTTCTGCCATGCCTTGCGCGCGCTTGTTGCTTTGTAAGAATTCACGAAAAGAATATGCAATATCATTCGTAAACAGAATGCAATGATGCGCCTCTTGGCTGGTAAAATATCCCAAAACCTTTCTTTTGGCAAGGTCCAAAATGCCTTGCTCCTCGCATGGGATAGCAATGCTTTTCTGCGCTGCGCTTTCTTGTATCGTCAATTGACCGTTTTCAAAAGAGTAGGTAAATGCGTGAAGTGGTATTTTTCTCTCAAATAAGGGCCGAAATGCCATCTGCTCTGCTTTCAGCGTTTTGCATCCGTCAAAGCATAGCGTAGTGCCATTTGCATCTGTGTGCATTTCGCAACGGAAAAACATGGACTCGCCGTCTCCCAATTCATTGACGGTCACACCCTTGCATCTGAGAAGAATAAAAGAGCCCCAAGAAGTGTCAAACAGGATTTCAAGCACTCCGTCTTTTTGCATCATGCCCAAAATGTATGCGTCGTGAAAGTTACCCGCAGTGATATCCAGTGCTTCAAGGTCTGCGGGGGATTGGATCAGGGTGAAATCCTCTATCTTAGTCTCTCTTAAAATGCTTTTGGCGTCTTGCAGCATCTGGGGCGTGTATGCTCCCTTTTTTACTGTTCGGAAAATCCTTTTATTGTTCCAATAGGATTTGAGCCTTTTTTCCTGAATGGAAAAACCGTCGGTATTGCAGTTCATAAAAAACAGGTTGTATCGATTGCCCCGATACATTTCTACCACGGTCAATAGAGAAAAAGAATAGTCAAATACAATAGCCTTGATGCCACTTCTTTTCATAGATACTGCAAACACGGGTGAAGTATACACTTTGCCGTCATACAGTATTCTCGCCAACATATTTGCGTTCTCCTTTTTCGTTTTTACAGATTCTCAATCTCCCGTACCGCCGCAGGGCAAGAGAACAAAGCGTTATGCACCACGCGGGGAGCGTAGTATTTGTCTGAGCTTGCAAGGGCGGGGTCCATGGAAAGGGTGCATTTCATGGAGAAGAAGGTCTTCTGGAAATGAGACAACAGCGCCGCCATCCCAGGATAGCGTCCGCTTGCCTGCTCAATCAGCCCATACGCCAGCTTGAAATTGCCGCTTCCCAAAGCGCTCAGCACCTCCGCTTTGATTTTTTCTCTGCGGAAATTTTCTGCGGCAATCCATTGTTGCCACTGGGCGGGCAGGGCATTGTAGATTTTTTGGCAAACATAGGCATGGTCAGGCTGTCTTCTGCTCCCTTCATGCCAGAACATCACATACAGTCTGTCCAGCAAAAAAGGAACGTCCATGCCCTCTTCGGGCACGAGAAAACGGTCCACCGTTTCTTTGTGCAGATCCATTACTTTAAGACCCAAAAGTCCACCCGAATAATGGGCGCCTGCGTTGGTGCCCTTGGTCAGTCTGCGGTTGAGCTTGTCCAGCAAGGCAGAGTAAAATGCAGGGTCTTTTTCCCGCAAAAGAGGCAGGTACTGCAAAATGGCTTCCGTCTCACCCACCTTGGAGCGGAATCTTGCCGCCACCGCATTGGCGGCCCGTGTCATATTTACCAAGTCATCGCTTGGCGCCATGCCCAGCATCTTGATATACAGCGCATGAAGTGCCTTGTCGTCTTCGCTCATATAGTTTTTATCTACAAAAGGCACCACACAAGCGCCGCCCAAAATCAGCGCCTTGGCGTTTTGATACAGCTCCTCCAAGGAAGGTCCTGCATGTATATTCACCACACCGCCGTTGATCTGGTAATTTTGGGTGGTATGGTAATGGTTAATGGCTTTTTCTACAATAAAAGGGGTACGGCAATGGGGGCAAATGGCGGCATCCTGCGCGTCATTGACTTCAACAGCCGCGCCGCATTGGGTACAAAGGGCAGGTACGATAGGCATATGGTCACTCCTTATATGTATGTATATATTCAGTATAGCATATAGGATACCAAAATGCAAGAAAAATCGCTCTCTCGCCCCCAAAAGCCGCCCCATACCCTTGACACCCAAAACCCAATGTAGTACAATGAGAACAGAATACCGCGGAAAAGCAAAGGAGATTTGCCATGAGAAAAACTGTTCTTTTTGGAAGCTGGGAAGGGAAGCCCCTGGAATGGCTCGTGCTACAAGAGGATGACACCACCCTCACTCTTTTTTGTAAACAAACCGTTGGCACTATGCCCTTTAGCCAAAAGTGCTGCGCCTACTATGCAGAAAGTGACGTGCGCGCATTTCTGGAAGGCGAGTTTTACCAAACGGCATTTTCTCCCGCAGAAAAAACACGCATCAAAGAAACAGAACTGGACTGCACCGAATACCAGACCTACTACGGCGCTGTCAGCGCAGGAGCAACCGCCTACCGCAGAGAGCCGCTGACCGCCCGCGTTTTTCTGCTCAGCGTCCGTGAAATCATGAAAACCTACGCCCTCACACCCGAGGAGCTCTACCGCCCCTCTGCTGCAAAATTCTGGTCCCGCTCTCCCTATAACCACCAAGACGTCTCCCTCATCTATTGCGGCGATGGTATCCTCCGCGGCGAAAGCCCCTACACCTACGAATCCAGCAGCTACGACTATACCGTAGACGAAATCAAAACCTCCACCGTCCCTTACTCTACCTATGCCAACAAACCAAGCGCCGTGATCCCCGCCCTGCGGATTGCAAAATGATAGCGCTATAAGACAAAAAACAAATGCGGAACATCCCTTCAATGTTCCGCATTTTTCTTTTTTGAAAAACCATCATCAATAGTCAAATTTTGCATTCAAAGTCATACTCCTTTTTGCGGCGGTGTCAACGAAAATAAGATGTTTCTTTTTTTCGCCGCAGGTCTCTATCCGTTCTACGTATGTATCATGTAACCGATATTCTTTAGAGATGTCTTCTGTTTCAAGAGACCCCCAACGCCAGATGATCTTTAGTCTTCGCAATTTTTAGTTATCATTTTCCAAGCCAAAGAACGAGCGCGAAAATAAATGTATTCCTCGGTAATATCATCAACACTTTCTATGCAGTCGTCAACCCAATAAACAAATCCATCGTGAAATAAAATATTAGAATCCATAATATCATCAGGCGTGGCGCTGTCATCACAATTTAAGTGGATCAAAACATCCTTTTTGAATTCTAATACAATATCGCATTCCCAACACCCGGTAAATAACACGCGAACGCAGCTTGGATCACTGACGCTTTCTCTCAATTCATAACTGATGCTTTTTAATGTAGCATCATGAAATCCCCAAGCAGCACTCAATAAATTTTCTGCGTCCTTTTGATTTTTAACGTATTTCCATTCGCCGGTATCGATACTTTTATTTTGTTCTTCGGCCATTTTGATATACTGTTCATCTACTTGTTTTCCGGCTTTAATTCTTTTCATTAAGTCGCTGTTTTCCAAAACCCAAGCATATCCAAAGCAATCTTTATAAGTGGTTGTCACAGAAAGTTTTATTTCTTTCTTTTCCACCATATCTGTCATATCGGTATCTATAATAAAGATTTTTCTTTTAAGAGAAGGCTTGGTTTTATATACGTCGAGCAATTCAAACCTTTTGTTTTCGTTATCAAAAACGATTACGCACTCAAACCAACCGGGATTAAATCTTGCAAATACATGTGAGTAATATTCCCTGTCACCGGAAACAATTTTAGCAATCATAAGGCACCTCCTGTATCATTCCATTCCAGTATATCACAAAACGTAACTGTTGTTTATCATCCGCAGTTAGAAGAAAAAGCCGAAATCCATCTCCACGCAACAAATCCACCCAATATTGAGTTTTCTATTTTGCCCTTACTAATTGTTATAGCTAACTTCAAAGCAAATCTTCTTTTTAGATATGCAAGGAAAGCGCGTATGACCCAATCTATATTCTTCTCAGATGTTATACATTATTACTTCATCGCACATACAATAAACCATAACTTCATTGTTTGTCACAAACATCAATCGATATACATTGTTTAAATCAAGAAATTCTTTTATAGAGTTGTATAAATTTAATACTGAAAAGACGTCAAAATAATTATTTCTAAAGCAAAACAATTGTTCGCCCTCAAAGAAATTAACAGCATGAAAATTCACATTTTCCGGAAGAGGTGTGATGTTCCATTTGAAACGAGGGGAATCATCAATCATTGAAACAATAACATATTCAGTATTTTTTAAAAGTTGCGAAAAAAAGTTTTTATATGCAGTGTTTTTTAATGTATTCACATCAACGTACATCATATTCTCCTTACAATAAATACCAACAGTGAGCAGAATGAATATGTTTGCTTATGTGGTAATGATGATAATAGTGAGGTGCATTTTGCTCCTTCGCGTGCCACATCGGTACTGCCGATCCAGCCAATGAACAAACCATTTTAGCATTATATCCAAACATTGTAGTGCGGAGAAAATTATAAATTTTGTTTCGTGGAAAGAACGATGTTAAAATCCAAAAACAGACAACCAATTCAAACTGCCAACATTGTGCAAAGGAATTCTAAGAAACGCAGAGTAATTGTAGTTGTTAAAAGAAGTGTTGGTTTTAATGCCATAAAAGTGATTGTTTATTACGATTATTTTATCAAAACTTTTTTCAATTGAATTGTCCTCGTCATTTGGCGAAAATGAAAGTTCTAATCTAAAGTCATGGTCTTTTTCGTTTTCATACAATTCGTTTGCTGTGCCTTGAGAATACGAATATATCCCGTTATATACTTGATTGTTGTAAAAATTCAAAAGCTGAATTAAGCGTGGATCATTTACACTTAAATTTGTAACCGCATTATCTTTATAAAGCAAGGCGGATGTGGGCGCAGCGTGAAACCCCTCGATTGCAATGTATATATCTGCAGGAATAGCTGCAATTGTTTCTGCCCAATTAATTTTCGCAACTTGTTCTTTCGCATATGCTTCATTTACTACAACGAAGGGTTTCAAATTATCTTTTTTGTCGTTGTTTGAGCTTAATACGGGGCTATCGCATGATATCAGTAAAACACAAAGACACAAAAACAAAACTATTGTTTTTTTCATAACAAACTCCTATCGATAAAGTATATTATGTTAATTTTTTATAAAGCTTATAGGCCTTTTCCATAGTCAGTTGTGCGGACAATTCTGCCTTCCTCGTATACATAAGTATACTCTTTTTGCGCGAAAATGTCAATAGAACGGACGATATTCCCCTGCCCATCGTAGACATAGAAAAACTCCACGATTAGAAAGTGATATCTAATCGTGGAGAAGCACGGTGGCTTTTTTGAAAAGATAATTGATTCGTTTTTAGTCTATAAATTACGCAATTTGGAAATGTTGATAGTAGGCATACGCCATATAGGTATTTGCAAGCATAAGCATTAGCATCCGTAATCGCATGTTATCTATTTCAGTAGTTCTTACGGAGCCGATATTGTTGTCTATAATTGTGAGCACGAATATACCTGCGCAAATTATTGTGATCAATATTACAAAGATAATCAATATCTTATCTTTTATTGACATAATATCAGAGTTATCTTTTTGAAACCATTGATCAATAGAACATTTTATCACACTAAATCCAAGTATCAAAGATAAGGCAATAACAATAACATTGACAACCATAATCCAAGGCACTGAGTTAAATGTGTCTGTTTTATATTTTAACATAATATACGCTGTAACCCAAAAAGCAAAAAATATACATCCTAATACACAGAACAACAGACATAAAAACTTTTTCATTTAAGGTTTCAACCCTTTCGTTTCTTTATTAACAAAATTTTTTATTTTGTTAGATATTGATTACAATCTTTTATCATAAGTATAACACAGTTTGGTAGAATTTGCAAGTGTGCAAAAAAACAGCCGCGCCCGAAAGCGCGGTTGCAAAACTAATTTTCTATAATTTTGTTTTCAATTAATAGCTGTTTGAATTCAGGACATCTGAAAGGATACTCTGCCTTCCTCCTTGAACGGAAGGGAAGGGGGAACAAAAACGGGGGTATTCATCGCAAGCGATGAAGATTATTCGCCGAGCCGCCATTTGTGTCATCCTGAGCGGAGGGCGTAGCCCGTAGTCGAACCCGCAGGGCGATGCAAAGCATCGGGATCTGGATCAAAAAGTCCGATTTGCCTTGCTCGGAAGAAAAATCGACTTTAAGATCGGGGATATTCGCCCTTCGGGCGAAGATTCCTCGCCTTGCCATCGGCTAGCAAGCTGCCACTGCTCTGCGGCGGGAATGCGAACCCCATTGTTTCGCTAAAGCAAAACAAAGGGGTTCTTGAATCCCCGTATGCTCCACCAAAGAAAAGACCCAGAGTATCCATAAGGATGCTCTGCCTCCCCTTGCACAAAAGGGAAGGGGGAACAAAACGGGGGTATTCATCGCAAGCGATGAAGATT
>JAZOBX010000219.1:0-4514 GCA_045596205.1 Eubacteriales bacterium
CTCAAATGGTTTGACGTGAGAACAGGCGCCTTCATCACCATATCCGAGCAAGGCCTGACAGGTGTGCAACGCATCGAGCCCATTGAACGCTGCGGCGCCCCCGACTTTGTTCTCATCGCAGAAGTTGTTTCTTAAAAAGCAAAACCGCATCTATCAGCAAAACCAAAAACCGCAAATTCTTTCTAAAACCAACAGGCTTGCCCAAAAGCAAGCCTGTTTTTCTTTGTAAAAAGAAGCAAAAAAAGGAGGCAATTTACCTGCAGCAAAGGGGGAGGAGGTAAGGACGGAGTAGCGAAGCGGCGTGAGGGTCTTAGAAAACGATCGATAATCGTTTTCCCCCGAACGTGGCCGAGTCGTAGCGAGACCTTGCTCCCGCCGTTTGGATGCAAAAAATCTCTCATGTTTTATTATATTCAAAACCGCAAAACCCAATCCTCACAAGGCATTTGGGTTAAATTATGATATCATAATATCATGATATCATGATGTCATAATAAGTGAAGATGTGAACAACCTTTTGAGAGAACCTCTCAAACGCAAAAACTTCTGAGAGCTGCAAGAATTCCACGGGGCGGAATTCTTGGAGTGAAGAGTTGAGTGTAAAACCAAAAAGAAAAAATCACCATTCAACATTCCCTAAGTGGATGACGGTCAGTCCTTTGTTTTTGGCCCGTTTGGCAAACGTATATGCCCCGCCCCACGTGTGATTGATATAGCACAAGCAACAGTCCGCCTTCTCGATCATCCACTTGTTTCTTCTTTCGATTGCAAATCTTGGCGGACAATTTTCCATCCCTTCGGGATAGATGCTGTACCCCGGGTATGGGGTTCGCTCTGCGTTTTGTGTAGGTCGATAGGCAAGCACCACCTCAAAAGATATGTGAGGGTACCGTTCTTTTAACTTTTTCAGACAACGCAACACAAGACTGTCAAAATGGCCTTGATGCCCCACATAGAAAGTATCAACACCTTGACTAATGAGTGTTTCAATCGCCTTTTCAAGAACATTTGCATCCAAATCATAGCAGTCACTGTGACTGAAAAAGGTACAAACTGTCATTTGACTCCTCCTATTTTTACGATATATCGTAATTATACCACATATTTTTGAAATTTACGATATATCCCACACGATGTATCGTAAATATGGGTAAAATATTTTTACGACATATCGTAAAGGAGGAGCCACCGTGGATACAAAAGAAGCCATTGCCAAACGAATATTGGAACTTTGCGACCAGCGCCATATTGCCGTCAATGAATTGGCGAATCTTTCCGGTGTTTCGCCCTCCACCGTATATAGTATTCTCAACGAAAAAAGCCAGAATCCGGGTACAGTAACCATTAAAAAACTTTGTGACGGACTGGAAATCACTTTGGGCGAGTTTTTCAGCACCCCCGAATTCGACGCTCTAGAACAAGAAATCAAATAATATACCCCGAGAGGTCGGCGTGATATTCCAAACGGAGTATCGCGGCGATTCTATTCGCTTACGGCAAGTATTTTTGCATTGCAGCACTATTCGACTTACACAGAGCGGCGCTGAACACTCACACTGTATGGCGGGTGTTTAGAGCAAACAGAATGTCGCTCTTTAACTTGGAAAAGAATATCACGAAAACGCAAAAAAGAGAACATATTAGCTTTAACGCCAATTGTTCTCTTTTTCGATTTTTTGTTTTATCGCCCATTTCGCATTTGTTAAGCAATCCAAAGAACTATGCCCTTACCCCAATTGCTTCCGATAAGAGCAACCCCGTTTGCTGTCGGGGTCTTATATTAAAGCGCCTTTTGAAACTGCACCTGCCAAGCCATTCGGCTTGTAACGATATCAGATAGGCTAATTCTTTCATCAACTATTTAGAATATATGTGTTCTATGACCCAAACTTATTTTTTCTTTTTTAGATCTTTTGTTAGCAATTCAGTCAGATATTGATTGAAGCTGTACCCGCGGTCTTCTTTCTTTTTCTCATGTACATATTCAACCATTTGTTGATATACCTCATATGGAATTCTCAAAGGAATACCCACTTTTTTCTTTGTTGGAATGCCTGTGTTGTTCATGCGTTTTCCTCCATTTTTTACATCATTTTATGCTTTCTTTTGATATCACTTTATTTGCAATTATGATATCATGATATCATAGTATCATGGTATCATGATACCATATATTTCAAGGGTTGTCAAGCATTTTGGCGTTTATTGTTTCGGCAATATTTGATGTGCGATTTTGGCTTGTTTTTCGCTATTTACAATATTATGTCAGCCTAACATATTTTGATATCATGATATCATGATACCACACAGAGCAAAAAGGCGGTTTTTTCTCCAACCACAGTTGTTTTCTCTCAAAAAAGAATAAATCAAAATGATACCTCTCACAAGCGCGAAACATTTTTCTGCCCGTGTGCCTATCTCTTATCTGTTTTCTAAAAATCATCTTCCTGTCTTCCAAAAGCCATCTTGCCCCAAAAAAAATATCTGACTTTGTCCTTGCTTTTCTCTCCTAACGGATATATTTTCTTGTGACGCGGGGAGACAAATTGCAGAGGAGGTCGTAGGGGATGGTGTGGGCGCGGGCGGCGAGGGCGAGGAGGGTTTTGCCTTTTTTGTCGTAGACGGTGACGCGGTCGCCTTCCTCGGCAGGGATGCTTCCCAGCCACAGGGTGGCGTAGTCCATAGAAACTCTGCCCACGATGGAGGCGGGGTGGCCGTAGACGTAGACCTTTCCGCCCTCACACAGGCGGGGGAGGCCGTCGGCGTAGCCAAAGGGAATGACGCCCACACTTCCTGCGGTGGGGGTGGACCAGGTACCGCCGTAGCCGATTTTGGTATTTTTGGGCAGAGCTTTCACCTGCAAGAGAGGGCAGGTCAGCGACAGTACGGGGCGAAGGGAGGGTATCGCCAAAGCGGGTGACGGCGAGATGCCGTATAGCCCGATGCCTGCCCGCGCCATGGCGCATCCTGCCGTACCAAAGCGAAACAGGGCGGCGGAGGCAGAAAGATGGGAGCAAAGCACAAGGCCTTGCCCTTGCAAAACGCGAAGAGCGGTCTGAAATTTCTCAATTTGGAGGGGGGTTTCGACAGATTTCGGGTCATCTGCTTCGGGGAGGTGGGCGAAAACGCCTTCCAACAAGACACGGGGCAAGCGAGCAATAGAGAGAATTTCCTCCGCCATGTCGGACAGCGACAGGGTAAGAATGCCCATTCTGCCCATGCCCACGTCCAGCTTGGCATGGACACGCACCACCCCTTCTGCGCCCTCCGAAAGGGCTTTTCCGTAGGCAAAGCTATGTACGCTTTGGATAAGGCGGTATTTTGAGAGGGCGTTTGCCTCCTTTGGGGGTGTTTTCCCCAGTATCAACACTTCCGCCAAGGGAAACTGCTCCTTGACAGAAATGCCTTCTTCAATTTTTGCTACGGCGAAATGCCTTGCCCCTGCCCCGTATAGCGCGCCGGCGCAGGGCAAAAGGCCGTGGCCGTAGGCGTTGGACTTGACCACGCACCAGAGCTTTGCCCCCTTTTTGCTCTCTCTGGCGCGGGCGAGGCAAAGGCGATAGTTTTGCGCCAGGGCAGAAAGGCAGACCGTGGCTTCCGCTCTCATGGGGTGTCTCCTTTGATTTGGGGATAGAGGGTAAGGGTCTCGCCGGGGAGGGTGTAGATGATTTTGTGGGGAACCCCCTCTTTTTCACAATAGAAGGTGATGCTCTCCCCTTCTCCCACATAACAAAAGACGGTGTCTTTCCCTTCTCGGTAGGCGGTGCTTTCGGTGTAGCTGTGGAGCGAAAAAGGAGAAAGGAGCAACAAAATCTGCCGCACCGCTTCTTCCTTGACCGTAAGTCCTCCGAATTCTGCCGTCAGTTGTCGGTTTTTTTGGCACACGGTAAGACCTTTTACCGACGGCGGGGTCAAAAATGCCATCTCTATATCTCTGTCCATGGTGTTCCCCTCTCCCAGGGTCACGTTGGCAGAAAACACCTCTCCCCGCCGCTCTACCGACAAATACATCTCAAGAGGTGAGGACAGCCGTTCTTTCAGTTTACTCTCGGTCTGCCCTTTTGTGGCGCATCCAAAAAGGATGAAAAGCATCCCCCATGCCAGAAGGAGAGACAATAGCCGTTTTGCTTGTTGCATATCTATACCGCCTGTTTTTGCAAAAATATATACAGTAAATTAATATATGCAAAAGAGGCAAAAATATGCTTGGGCTTCCGTATTTGCGCATAACCGCAAGCCAAAAAAGGAATTATCAATGAGCCTTTCACTCTTTTTCACTTTCGTATGCGTTCCGCCAATTGGTTTTGAAGAACTCTTCAAATGGATCATAGTTTTGGCTTGCTATTTCCGTTTGCTTCCTCTCGTCGTATGGAAATACGCCTTCGGGGCGCAAGCAAAAATTTCTGCATCAAATCCGTTTGCCCAAGGGCTTCCGTATTTGCGCATAAGCAAAAGCCAAAAAAGGAATGATTGACGAACCTTTAACTCTTTTTTTGCTTTCGTATGCGTTCAGC
>JAZOBX010000220.1:0-2629 GCA_045596205.1 Eubacteriales bacterium
ACGATCCGACTTGAGGGCAGCGTGGAATGCATCAACCTGAAAAGCAAACCCGAAGACAGCTTTGTCCTTCGTGAAATGTTCCCCGACGTCTATCCCGCCTACCACATGAACCACTATCATTGGATCACCCTGCCGCTGGACGGAGACCTGCCAAGGGAACTCTTCTTCACCTTAATCGAAAAAAGCTACACCCTTACCAAAAAGAAAACCAAAACGAAATAAACACATAGCAATTACCAATATATAAAGAACACACAAAAAAAGCGGGAAAGCCAAATGCTTTCCCGCTTTTTTCTTTTTGTTTATCCAAATTTATTTTTTTGACTAAAAACCCCCTATACATCTTATCTGTTTGCAGGGGTATCGTTTTTCGCAGAGAAAGAAGTAAATTCTTCGTTTAGTTACTCTTTTCCTTTTTCCAAAGGCGGGAAATATCTGCATCCAGCGCCCAGTCAATGAGTTTTCTGCCGCGGAGCTTTTCCAAAACAGTATACGCCAGTTTTGCCGCCAGCGCGCCAAGAATCCCCGCTACCGCGCCCGTGAGGAAACCAAACAGCACGTCGGAGGGATAATGCACCATGATATAGTTTCTGGTAAAGCCCATAAAAATGGCAAACAGAAAGGCCAAAGGCGCCCATTTCCGGCGTTTTACGGAGGTAATCACAAATGCCGTCACTACCGCCATGGAAGCATTGGTATGCCCTGAGGGGAAGGAAAATTCGCTGACTTCTTTCGCGCCCACGTATTCCCACCAAAGGCGGAAGGTCTCGTCTGCCACAAAAGGTCTTGGCCGAGCCACAATGGGCTTTACGGTAATATTCACGATCAGCGCACCAAACACGAGAGCGCATCCCATCGCCAACGCCGTTTTTCTGGTTTTCGGAAAGGCGAGAAGCACCAGCGCCACCAAAATGAGAAACCAACCTTTGTTCCCCAAAAAACTAAAAAACTGAATAAAAGGGGTGAAAAAACCCTTGGTGGCGACCGTAAAATTGTGGTACGCCTCCAAAATGCCATAGTCAAACCCTCTGAAAAATGAGTTGAGCCACTCCGTCATCGCGCTCATGCCGCCTCTCTTTCTTTTTCTTTGTTGCCTTATTCTATCATTTTCGCCCTCTCTTGTCAAGTATCGCAGACGGTTTCCTCCCGCATGCACACGCGAAATATTCATATTATTAACTTTTAGTAAACTCTATTGCCTTTTTCCTTTTTCGGTGGTATAATGATCGTAACTGTCTATTTGTGAAAAAATGACAAAGCAGGATGACTTTGTCGGGACGAAAGGAAAAAAGAAAGTGATATTCGGTAAACACGTCAACAGATATTATCTCCGACACGCCTTTGCCTTACTCATGGGTCTCATTACTCTGACCCTGGTAGACTATGTGCAGCTGAAAGTGCCGGAAGTCTATAAATTGGTGGTCAACGGCATCAGCGACGGCTACATTGTGGAAAACGGTGTGCAGATTCCCTTTGATATGCCCTTCCTGCTCAGCCGCATCTGTATGCCTCTGATTGTGGTCATCGTGGTCATGGTCATTGGGCGGTTTTTGTGGAGAATCTGCTTTTTCGGTACAGCCCTGAAGGTGGAGCGCCACATCCGTCACCGTATGTTCGACAAAGCCAAAGACCTGCCCCAAAGCTACTACCAGAAAAACAAAGTGGGCCATATGATGTCCCTCTTTACCAACGACATTGAAACGATCCACGAATGCTTCGGTTCGGGGATTCTGATGGTGGGCGACGCCATTTTGCTTGGCGGCCTCGCCATTCTCAAAATGGGTAGAATGAACTGGCTCCTCACCCTCTTTTCCATGATTCCCATGGCGCTTTTGCTTTGCATCGGCACCCTTGTGGGCAACTTCATGATGAAAAAATGGGCAGAACGCCAGGAAGCGTTTTCCGCCCTGTCCGACTTCTCCCAGGAGAGCTTTTCGGGTATTGCGGTCATTAAAGCCTTCGTGAAAGAATATAGAGAACTGTCCGCCTTCAAAAAGCTCAACAAAAACAACGAAAACGCCAACGTCACCTTCACCAAAGCCTCTTCGCTTCTCCACATTTTCGTGACCCTTTTCGTGGAATCCGTCATCTGTGTGATTTTGGGCTACGGTGGATATCTGGTCTACACCGACGTGTTTGATGCAGGCCAGCTCATTGAATTTATCGGATACTTCTCCTCCGTGGTATGGCCTGTTATGGCGGTGTCTCAGCTTATTGACATGTCTGCCCGCGGCAAAGCCTCCCTTGGGCGCATCAGCGAGCTTCTGGATGCGGAAAACGACATAGAAAGCGAGCACGTATCCCGTTTTTCCAAACCCCTTACGGGCAAAATTGAATTTAAGAATCTTACCTTTACTCACCCCGGCGCAGAAGTGCCCGCCCTTAGAGACGTGTCTTTTACGGTAGAAGCAGGCGAGCGTGTGGGTATTATCGGTAAAACAGGGGCAGGCAAGACCACCGTTGCAGACCTGCTCCTGCGCACCTATCCCATCCCCGAAGGGATGCTCTTCCTTGACGGCACGGACATTACCCACATTCCTGTCAAAGACGTAAGAAATCAGATTTCCTACGTGCCCCAGGACAACTTCCTCTTTTCCACCACCATTGCCCAAAACATCGCCTTTGCGCT
>JAZOBX010000221.1:0-4229 GCA_045596205.1 Eubacteriales bacterium
CGCCAATCAATCGGCGGCTCATGCCGAAAGGTGGGTGGCGCGCTCTGCATCTGCACGGCGGCAGATGCAAGAAAATGTATGCTTGTCGGAACTCGGCAAGGGTCTTGACCCTTGCCGCATGCGTCAGCGCCCTCAGCCCCCGCCCTCAAGCGCCTGTTTAGTCTCTGCTTGTCGCGGTCTGGGTGTGGGCGCTTGGGGCGTGGGCTGGGCTTGCCGCAGACGTTCCTGTGCATGAAAACTTTTGCGCCCATGGGCGCAAAAGGTTTTCGCAGTCGCACCCCGAAAAATGCTTTTCCCCTCTGCTCCAATGTCGGCGGGTATACCACAAGCATAGTGAAAAGCGCAAGGGTAAATGCACGGCGGCTGTGCCGCCGCCCTTGCCCTTTTCACAGTGCTTGTGGTAGGGACAACCGCCGCCAAAGTCGCATTCACCCCAAAGCTTTTCAAGGTGTGTTTCGGCTGGCTGTGTGGTGATCCTGGGCGCAAGCGCCCAGGCCAGCACAGCCGAAACACAAATATTTAAAATTTTTCGGGGCCCCGCTCGCAGGGGCGTAAAGCGCCCCAAGGGGCGCTTATTGGGCGGCAAGCGCCCCTGCGAGCATATCGCGCCCAAGGGCGCGAGAAGTTTTTTGTTTTTAAAGCAAGGGTCTCTTTTGTGCTCTCCCCTGCTGACACGTGGGGAGAAAAAGGGTATTCAACCCTTTTTCTCCCCAGGTATCGTGAGGCTTGACGCGGCTTGTCAGGCAAAAAGCCAAAAACACCGAGGGGAAGAACTCAAGTGCAAAAAAGGTTGCTGGCTCTCCCCTCTTGTGCCCCATTATACCGCCTGACCTGCGCCTATGCGTCAAGCCGTCACTGTTGCAACGCTGTATTCAGTTGTTCCCTCAGGGTCAAATCTAAGTGCAATACTTGCACCGTCTCCCCTCTCGAACACATGGGTAATGTCCATGCTCAAGGAAATGCCCATCAGCATAAACACTGTAACATACACCATGAGGCTTGCCCGCAACCATGCGGACAAAGAAATTGCAGTCTCCGCCGCACGTGTGCCCCACGCGGACAGTCGCCCGCGTGCGCCCACTACGGACACATTTTTCGTGAATTTCTGAAATCTTGCGAAAAGTTCTGGATTTCGCTAATTTTGCACATTTTAGCATACTTTCACCTCAAAATAATTCGCATAATATCAATTATGCGAAGTTGTGACACCTGTTTTTAGGTGTGATTATCAGAATACCACAGTTTTCCACAGAGTTCCACACATTGTTGAAAATTTGCTGTGCAAATTTTGCACTGTTCACCGCCTGCGGACACGCGGCATGCCAACAACATCACCAGGCATTTTTTTTGAAAGCATATCTGCCATAGCATAGAGAGTTGTTACGGTGACGCTATCATGGTTAAGAGCTTTACGCACGCTCTCTATCTCTCCGTATTTATCGCGGAGATAGACAGCATAATACTTTCTTGCTGAGTGAGTGCCAACGTTAATTGGCAGGCGCAAAGCTCGCTGTACTTTCTTAATATCAGCCCAGACCGCTTGACGCGATCTGTGCGCGCCTTTTTTTGTAGGGCTTGGAAAAGCCCATACAGACTTGCCAGCCTTGCGCTTAATCTGAAGTATTAAATCATCACTCAACCCAACACGGCGGCGTTTACCCGTTTTCTGTTCAGTAATCCAGAATTGCCGCTGTAACTGAGCTTTTTTGAGGTTGAGAACGTCACCGATGCGTAAACCAGTTCTCAGCATCACCTGTAAAACGAGCCTGTTTTCTGGACACATTCCCGCGAGTATCAACTCAAGTTGCGCCATTGGTACATAATCAGTGCGCATTTTCTATATAATCACTCCTTGTTTTGTGGTCGGACTTCGCCGCCTCACAAACCGCCAAGCCCTTGCACGCCTGGCGTTTTCGGCGGCACTTGACAATCCCAAAATTGTAAAAAGTCTGCCCTATCCTACCACGGCACCAGGAGAAAATGCAAATCCCCTACCCTTTCAGATTGTCACGAAACGTGACAATTCCGACAGGCAAGTTACAGGCAAGTTAAACCAGGGAGAAAAAATATACCACCTGAAAATCAGGTGGTATATGAAAGGATATCGCGCGCCGCCCTGGGCACTTCTTCAAAGCCCAGGTATCGCGCACGCTCGGCTTGCGCCAGTGCGCGCGATACTCCCAGGGCTATATCAGACATATTTGCTGGAACATACCCGAAATCAACCCCCAGGGCTTGCCAGGTGTCGGCGGTCACTTGAAGAAGCGGAGTGCATTGACGCTTCATCCGCGACCAAAAGACCATAGGGGAAATGCGTTGCTCACGAAGCAGGGACTTCACGACCTTGTGGTATGTGATGCGATACGCCTTATGCACCTCAAACAACGCGGACAACTCCACCAGGGTACAAAAGTCTTGAGCACCGTTTTTCTCGGTATCAATATCGAACATCTCCAGGAGTTCTAAAGCGTTACTAAATACCATGTTGCCCACCTCAAAATATGAAAAAGTCCTGGGTATCTCTATCCTTTACAAGCCAGTTGCCGCCCATGTCACTTGGGTATAAGAAAACCACACCGCCGACAAAAACACCGACATTCTCTAAGTGCTCATAATAACCATACATAGGTCTGAAATTGCGCTTATTGACCTGTAACTCCAGCTCTTGCATACGCTTCTTGCACCCTTCCTTCGTAGCATCTGCGCACATAACAAGTCCTATTGAAAGCATATCACTTCTCCCCCACTATATCAAGGATTTTTTCATCTCCAACGAGCTTGACGCAATGGCAACCCAACCGCCTAATTTCAAACTCATCTGCAAGCCCCTGAAAGTCAGCATAGTCTACATTGCGGAATGCGCGGTCTGCACGGCGCAAGCCGCCACCAGAATAATACCACCGCCCACCGATTTTCTGACTGTCCTTGCCTATGTACTTGCAGACGTACCCAACGGCGGCGGCATAGTCACCGTACAGCTCAAGCGCAGTGCTAAAACCATAATCCCAATCAGCCACGTTATAAACCAGGTGCGCGCCCTGTTCCATAAGCCGCGCACGCTCCGCTTTACTGCGCGGCTTATGTGGGCGCTCACCATCAAGCTTTACCGTGCCGCTGTCCACCAGGTGAAGCGCGTCATTCACAAGCCCATGGAAATGTATTCCACCTTTCTTGTGCCGCTCAGGCACAAGTACATACTTCAGACCTTCGCGCTGCACCTTGTTGGACAGCCACGCCCGAATCTGACCCATGATAACCGATATATCATATCTCTCTATCTTTTCGGCGTTAAGCGTCAGCGTGACAAAATGAGTAAAATCATTTGCAAAACCATACTCGGCAATCATTGCGCGGGCGCGTCTGCGCGACCTCTCTATATCTTCACGAGAGGACGCACCGCCAACGCCGCGCACTATTTCCTTGCTTTTGCTGTTGCTCTCCCACCCAGGTGGACGAAACACAGCGGCATCAGCCGCCAATATCTCAACGCGCCCACTCGCGTATCTCTTGATGATGCAGTTTTTATACACATCAAGCCAATGTACACCAATATTATCCATTACATTACGTATATACACTCTATCATCAAAAGCCGTATATACCGTTGGTATACTCCCCTTTTGATGATATACTGTCCGTTTATCAAGTAGGTCGGCTTATGCCGACCCGCCTTTCCCCCAACATCGCCCACTTTAATCGACTAAAGTTTTTTTGCTTTAGATCTAAAGGGGGTCAAAATCAAAATACAGGCGGAGTGAAAACGGCTGGTGTATCACCGTCGAATAAAGATATCTGGTCAAGACCCTCACATTGTTCAACGAGCCTGCACCACTCGCAACTCTGATAAATGCAACCGTCACAAGAGTATGTAAGTGCATACCTCGAACAATGGACAACCGATTTTTTACACTGGAAATTACAATCCATGAAATAAATCCTTTCCCGCGCGCATGTCGCTGACGCGACACACGCCGCCAGACGGCGGCGGCGGCTTCGCCGTTATGCGCGCTACTGCAAACTACTACCCAAGCCTGGGCGGGCATCCTACATCTCGGAGCGCGCCCACTAATACACCTCTCAGCATAAGCCGCCAATCAATCGGCGGCTCATGCCGAAAGGTGGGTGGCGCGCTCTGCATCTGCACGGCGGCAGATGCAAGAAAATGTATGCTTGTCGGAACTCGGCAAGGGTCTTGACCCTTGCCGCATGCGTCAGCGCCCTCAGCCCCC
>JAZOBX010000222.1:0-2472 GCA_045596205.1 Eubacteriales bacterium
GGCTCGTATTTGGCTTTCACTTCTGCCACAAGCTGTGCGGAATAGGCCTTGTCGCAATGGAGTTGGTCAAACTGCGCCGCCTTGATCTTGGCTTTTTGGTCCTGGATAAAAGCGGTAAGGTCTGCCTTCATCTGCGCCAGCTCTGCGGTGTGGTCGCCGCCGTCGGCTCTCAGCTCTGCCACTTTAGCTCTGTAGTTGGCGCGAGCCTCTGCAATGGCTTTTTTGTAGGACATAATGCCCGCACCGATGCGGATGCCCTTGTAGTAAATGTCACCGGAGGTAATGTTGTACAGCTTGATGACCGAACGGCCGGTTGTGGTTTTACCGCAACCCGATTCGCCTACCATACCGAGAACTTCGCCTTTTCTGATTTCAAAGCTGACGTCGTCAACGGCTTTGGTACTGCCAAAATACTGACACAGGTGTTCTACACGAAGCAAAACGTCATTGTGTTGCTGTTCCATTTTAATTACCTCCTCTCATTTGTTTCATTCTTTCGATTCTGTCGGTCACGATCTTAGGCGGATTGACCTTGGGCGCATCGGGATGGAGCAACCAGGTTGCCGCATAGTGGGTGTCGCTGATTTTGAACATAGGAGGCTGCATTTCAAAGTCAATGGCCAGCGCATACTTGTTACGGGCAGCGAACGCATCACCAACAGGAGGATAGATCATGTTGGGAGGTGTACCGGGAATCGCTTCCAGCTTTTCATCGGTGTCAAGGTCAGGCATAGAGGAGAGAAGCGCCCAGGTGTAAGGATGCGCAGATTCGTAGAAAATGTCGGCAGAGGTACCGTATTCTACAATCTTGCCCGCATACATAACGGCGATTCTGTCTGCCATATTTGCCACAACGCCCAGGTCATGGGTGATGAAAATAATGGACAGGTTTCTTTCTTCTTTGAGCTTATTGATCAGTTCCAGAATCTGGGACTGAATGGTTACGTCAAGAGCGGTGGTAGGTTCGTCACAAATGAGAATGTCGGGGTTTGCCGCCAGCGCGATGGCAATCACGATTCTCTGACGCATACCGCCGGAAAATTCGTAGGGATACTGGTTGTATCTCTTTCTGGGTTCGGGAATGCCCACTTCTTCCATCAGCTTCAGGGCTTTTTCCTTCGCCATACGTTTGGTTACTTTTTCAACCACACCGGATGCGTTGGCCTTAAGGAAGTCGATCATGGCAACGGTTTCGTTGTCATAGTTGCGGTTTTCTTTGACAGCCAGCAATTCTTCAAAATGCTCTACCAAGCGTTCTATCTGGCGCTGGATATTGTGTTTCACCAGCTCCAGATCGGTCACAGCGGCGGGAGCCACTTCCCAGTCGGGTTGTTTGCCCTTTGCAACCAATTTGTCGTATTTGGCTTGCTGTTTGGCGTGTACCTTCAGCGCCTTTACGTTCTTTCTCTGGCCGCGGAAGTATTTATCCAGCTCGCTCTTCATACCGGAAGCAAAGGTATAAGACAAGCTGTCTTTTACGATTTCCAGGCGGTCGATGGTCTGGAATACTTCTCTTGCCAGCAGCTTATAGGTGGCATAGCACTGGGTTTTGTCCAACACGTCTGCTTTGAAAACATCCAGATGGGCTTTGAGGAAACCAACGGCTTCCTGCTTTTGCGCATAGGAATGAGCAGCGGAGAACATGATGGCTTGCTTCGCATCAGCGATAAAGTCCAGCATGAAGTTGTCATCCAGATATTTTCTGAGGAAAGCATTCAGTTCAGAAACGGGCATCTGGGGCAGAGGTTGGCCGGAGAAGGTCACATAGTAGCCCATAGCGAAGAAGTTGGGTTTGATGAAAGCAGAGGCTTCGTCAAGAATCTTCTTCATGTCGGCCAGGCGGGCATAGAGGGCAGAAAAGTCATTGCCGTTTTGCTTGCCGAATGCCGCGTCAGCCATCACACCGTCTGCCAACGCCAAGATTTCTTCTGCGTGTTGGTTTACCACGTATTCATGCACAGACTTTCTGGAAGAACGAACGATGCATTTCAGGGTGTACTTGAAATCCTTGTCGATGGCTTTCTTTTCAATTTTGAACATGGTGTCATCAATATCCGACAATGCTTCTACCAATGCATCATGCGCCAGGTTGTACGCCTGCTCCAGCTTCAGGTGCTGGTAGGCGAAGGTGTCAAAGTCTTTGCACTTTTGGGCAAGAACTTTGGCTCTTTCTTCGTCACCGTTGGCAAGCGCCCAGGTCATATTCTGCTGCAACAGCTTCAGATAGAGGTTAAAGGTGCGGCGGCTTTCCTTCTGACGGGCTTTGCCCTTGAGCACCATGGCCTCTGTCAGCTGACGGCCGATTTTAATGATAGGGTTCAGACTGGACATAGGGTCCTGGAAGATCATGGCGATCTTGTCACCGCGCAGACGGTGGAAATCCTCTTCGGGAATTTTCAGCAGGTCCTTGCCGTCGTAAATGATTTCGCCGCCTTCCACAATGGCGTTGCCTGCCAAAATACCCATGATGGC
>JAZOBX010000223.1:0-2072 GCA_045596205.1 Eubacteriales bacterium
CATGGCTACGATCCGACTTCTTTGAGATGAACGATGGGGGCTCTGCCGCTGTATTTGACCACGTATGCGGCAGGGTTTTCGCCACCGATGTTGACCCAGCAGGTATCCAGCTCGGTTTGGAGAAGGTCAGCGGATACGGATTCGTACATGACGTCAATGCCGCGTTTACCGTTCAGCATGACAAATTCAAAATCGTGGTTGTGATAGAGTAGCTGAATGCCGTATTTTTTGGCTTCTGCGCCTGCTTTGCGAATTTTTTCCAGGGTTTCTTCAAATTTCGCGCCGCCGGGTCTGCCTTCTTCGCCCATCCAAGGGATCGCGATGAAGCGGCAACCGACTTTGGTGTAGAAGGCAAAGGTTTCTTCGGGGGTATTCAGCATTTCGTCCAGCTGCACGTGAGCAGAGATGGCTTCCAGACCCAGATCGTCCAGAATTTTTCTCATTTCATCGGCCTCAAGACCGTATCTGCCGGCCAGTTCCACACCGTCATAGCCAAATTCTTTGACTTTTTTCATAGCGGCGGCGAAATCGGCGTTGGCATCGTCGCGGATGGAATAGACTTGGAGTCCTACTTTCATGTATGTACCTCTTTCTTGCACGTTGGCAGGTGATTTTGTTTTCTATTTGTATTATAGCGAATGTTTTTTGAAAAATCAAGACTTTTTGCACATTTATAGAGAAAGAAGGTGTAGCAAAATACAGACGGGAAACGAGGTTTTCACAAATATGCCGTTTCCCGTTCTATTTTTCGTCGGGTGGACATATATTGCTGTGAATACCACAAGCGGGAGGGTCAAAAATGACCGAACAATCTATTTATCGAGACATTGCAGAGCGCTCGGGGGGCGATATCTATATTGGTGTGGTTGGCCCTGTGCGGGTGGGCAAATCCACGTTTATTCGCCGATTTCTGGAGCATGCGGTGTTGCCCCATATCAGCGACACCTTTGACAGAGAGCGCACCCTGGACAGTATGCCCCAGGCGGGGTCCGGCAAAACGGTGATGACAACGGAGCCGAAGTTCGTGCCTGACGAATCGGTACATATTACCATGGCAGACAAAACTTCCTTTAACATTCGGATGATCGACTGCGTGGGCTATCTGGTGCCGCAGGCCTTGGGACAAACCGAAAACGGCACGCCGCGCATGGTGAATACCCCTTGGAGTGATGCTCCTATGCCCTTTGCAGAAGCGGCAGAAACAGGCACCCATAAAGTCATCTGCGAACACAGTAACGTAGCCTTTTTGGTGACAACGGATGGCAGTATTTGCGACATTCCCCGCGAGGACTACGTGAAGGCGGAAGAGCGGGTGGCAAAGGAGCTGTGCGCAGAGCATAAGCCCTTTGTGGTGATTCTGAACTCTGCCAATCCCAACAGCGAAGAGGCGGTGGCTTTGGCGTATGCGCTGGAGGGCAAGTATAACGCGCCCGTGGCATTGGTAAACTGCGCGGAGCTGAGCAGAGAGGATATTGCCCATATTATGGAGCTGCTTCTGGCGCAGTTTCCTGTGCGGGAAATGCGGTTTGTGTCTCCCAGATGGGTGAGTATGCTGGAAAGCGACCACCCTTTGCGCATGAGTTTATTTGAAACCGTATCTCACGCCACCGACGAGATCTGGCGGATGGGTGACGTACGGCCTATGGTGGAGCGGTTTGGCGCAGGAGAGGATTTTACATGGACGCTCGCTGAAATCGACGCGGGGCGCGGCGTAGCCACGGTGGAGGTGACCTATTCTCCGGAGCTATACTACCTGGTGATGAGCGAGTTTTCCGGGGTGCACGTAAAGGACGAGGCGGATCTGCTGTATCAAATGAAGGAGCTGGCAGGGATCAGGGCGGCGTATGAGAAGGTGCAGGATGCCTTGGAGCAAGTAGCAACCAAGGGCTACGGCATTGTGATGCCCAGCATTAAGGAGCTGAAGCTGGAAGAGCCGCGCATTGTCAAGCAAGCGGGCGGATACGGTGTGAAGCTACGGGCATCGGCAGAGTCTATCCACATGATCCGCGCCAATATTGAGACGGAAATCAATCCTGTGGTGGGCACGGAGATGCAGTCGGAGGAAATGGTGA
>JAZOBX010000224.1:0-2291 GCA_045596205.1 Eubacteriales bacterium
ATTTGCTCTACGGTCTGCTGTACGACCGCGGCAATACGACAAAACGGGATCTTTTCCGATAAGAAGGCGGCGACCGCCTCCTCGTTTGCCGCGTTCAAAACGGCAGGCACACCGCCGCCCGAGCGAATCGCCCGATAAGCGAGAGGAAGCAAGGGAAAAACCGCCACATCCGGCTCACCGAAGGTCAGCTTGCCGGCTTCAAAAAGGGACAGCGGCCGTGTAAGCCCTTCCCTTCTTTCGGGATAGGTAAATGCGTATTGCACGCAAAGCCTCATATCGGGAACACCCATTTGCGCGATCACCGCAGAATCAATATATTCCACAGCAGAGTGAATGATGCTTTCACGGTGCACCAAAACTTCAATCTGCTCTGCGCCAATGCCAAACAGATGTACCGCTTCGATGATCTCAAAGCCTTTGTTCATCATGGTGGCGCTGTCTACGGTGATTTTCTTGCCCATTTTCCAGGTAGGATGGGCGAGAGTATCGGACAAGGTGACGGTTCTTAATTGCTCTTTGGTGTAGCCGAAAAAAGGGCCGCCCGATGCGGTGAGGTACAGGCGTCTGACGTCTGCTTTACGGTTGCCCTTGAGGCATTGGTAAATGGCGCTGTGTTCACTGTCCACGGGAAGCAGCTCGCATCCCGTCTCTTGCAGGCGCTGACCAATGATCTCCCCTGCGATGACAAGGGATTCTTTATTGGAAAGGGCAAGGCGTTTGGCAGAGTCAAGGGCGGCGAGGGTGGGAAGGAGTCCCGCTTCGCCTAAAATGGCGTTGACCACCGTTTCGCTTCCCGTCTCTTTTACCAGAGCGCAGATGGCGTCCCCGCCTCCATACACGCGGACGGGGGTATCTGCCAAGGCAACTTTGAGAGCGGCGGCGGCAGACTCGTCTGCCATGACCACGGCTTTTGGCAAAAACTGACGGGCTTGGTTTTCCATTAAAGCGGCGTTACTGCCACCCGTGAGCAAATCAATGGGAGTGGCGTGGGTTTTTGCCACGTCAAGGCTTTGGGTACCTACAGAGCCGGTAGACCCAAGGACAGACAGGGAGGAGGGGAGATTGGTCATGTCGGTTACCCCTTAGTGAAAAAGAGAAAGTGAATTGGGGAGCAAGACGAAAAAGAGGCAAACGATGGCGGTGGGGAGCATAGAGTCGAAGCGGTCAAGCATACCGCCGTGGCCCGGAAATACCGTACCGAAATCCTTGATGCCCGTTTCTCTTTTGATTTTGGACATCAGAAGGTCGCCTGCTTGCGCCAGAATACTTGCCACAAAACCGCAGATGCCCACCAGAATCCAGCGAGGAGAAAGGTTCGTCAGGCCAGAGACTGCCCACGCATAAATGTAAAACACGATGACACAGCAAACCACGCCACCGATACCGCCTTCCACCGTCTTTTTGGGACTGAGTTCGGGAGCAAGCTTATGTTTGCCAATGCATATACCCACGAAAAAGGCGCAGGTGTCGGTGACAAGCGCGGCAATCATCACGGGAAGCACCATGACCACGGAATAGTCGGGATGGGCAAAGCTGAGAATGACCAGAGAGGACATGGCAACGGTCATATAAAGGGTGCCAAAGCTGACAACAGAGATGTCTTTTGTTTCTGCGCGTCTGAAAAAGAGAACAGAAAGCAATGCCAAGGAGACGATGTAGCCCACAATCACAGTCAGAAGCACGCTGACGCCTCCGTCAAAATTGCGGGGCAAAAAAGTAAGAAGGGGGGCGGCGAGCGCCATCAGAAGTGAGGGGATGCTCAGACACAGGTTGGACAAAAGTCCGACTGCGCGCAGGTATTCCCAAGTGATCCAAAGATCCACTGTGGCACAAACAGCGGCGTACCACCAGGTTTTTGCCAGCAAAAGTAAGGCTATGATGCCTGTTAAAAAGCAGATGCCTGTTGTTATCCTTTTACGCATTGTTGACTCCGTTTTGTTCAAACACCGCCAAAGCGACGGCGACGATGATAAAATTCTTTGACCATACGGTGAAGCTCCCGCTTGGTCAGATCCGGCCAAAGAACGGGAGAAAAAATATATTCTGCATAGGCAGATTGCCAGAGAAGAAAGTTGGAAATGCGGTATTCTCCCCCTGTACGCACCACCAGGTCGGGGTCGGGGATATGGTGGGTGTACAGATGGGTGGAAATATCCTCTTCGGTAACGCTCTTCTTCCCTTCTTCGATGAGCTGATTTGCGGCATGGACGATCTCGTTTCTGCCGCCGTAGGACAGGGCGATCATCAGAGTGAAAGCGGGATACTTAGCAGACATCTCTTCAATCTCTCTG
>JAZOBX010000225.1:0-4776 GCA_045596205.1 Eubacteriales bacterium
CCCATCATAGACCAAGAAACGGTAGAGTAAACACCCATACCCAGAGAGTTGATGAGTTGGCAGAGAATGTAGAGCGCAAGACCTTTGCCGTCGGGAGTGATGGGGGCGATAAGCATAATGGCGCACGCTACCACAGAGCAGATAGAGCCAAGAACGGAAAGTTCTTTTTTACCGTATTTTACAACGAGTTTTCTTGCAAGAGGAGTAAAGGCAACGATAGGAATCATTGCGAACATGGTAACGATACCGGAAATGCCTACGTTTTTGAAATAGGACTGGAACATAACGGTGACAGCGGTGGTAGCGGCTTGCATACCGATGAACATACCCATAGCAGCAACGGTTGCGCCAACGGCAGGACGGTTTTTGGCAAAGTTCGCCATGGCTTTGAGCACGTTGAACTTTTCTTGTTCTTCGCTGACGGTGATATTGTCGTCTACGCGGATGGTGGTGTTACGAATCATAAACTGGAATGCAACAAAGCCTGCAACGCCCATAATCAGCGCAATCAGGAATACGCGTTCGCCCATGATGTTGTTATTTGCATCATAGATGAGCATAGGCAGAAGGATCATAGGAACCATATTGCCTACCATAGAACCAACGCTTCTCCATGCAGAAAGGGAGGCTCTGTCTGCGGCTTCTTCAGAAATCAGACCCAGGAGAGAGCCGTAGGGAACGTTTGCAATAGTATAGAAAGCATCCCAAAGAATATATCCTGCCACGAATACGATGGCTTTCACCAAAGGCTGTGCGTCTTTGACGAAGGGAATAAAGCAAAGGGCGCCTGCTACCAACAAACCGATAGATCCAAGCCAAATATAGGCGAGGAATTTGCCTCTTTTGTATTTTCTTCTTTTATCACGGTCAATAATCGAACCGATGAGCGGGTCGTTGATGGCGTCCCAGATCTGCACTACAAGAAGCAGAGCGGCGTAGAGAAGGGTGTCCATTCTCATGAACTGGGTCCAGAAGATCGCCATCGTGCCTTTGAGCGCAAAACTCATGTTACAGCCAAAGTCACCTGCGGCATAAGCGAGACAGTCGCGCATACCAAAGGGACGATGACCGTTTTGTGTGGTGGTGTCCTTTTTCATTTGTTATCTCCTTGTTCTATTTTTCGCTATTTCCCTTTACGGGGCATTCTTTTGCACAGCCTTATGATTGTATCAAAAAATCGAAGAGAAGTCAACAGTTTTTATCTATTTTTTATAAATAATATGAAAAAATCTTAATTTTTTTGAAAATGTTGCACATTTTTGCAATTGTTTACAGGGAGTCGCTAACAAGCGAAAAAGCCATTTGGCGCATATTTTTTGCGCAAACAAAAACCAAATTGGAAGGAAATAAAAAGAACCCCCCCACAAAACATGCCGTTTGCAGGGGGTAGCATAGTTTTTTCGCAAAAGAAACCGTTTTTTAGCCTTCAAAAGCGGCTTGGTCGTAGATCACCACCACGTCGGGATGGGCTTTCAGCAGGGTGGCGGGGATAGAAGTCGTAATGCTGTCGTCAAAGAGGGCGTGGAGGACTTTGTGTTTTTTGGGGCCTGAGATCAAAAGCAAAATCTTGCGAGCGCACATGATAGAGCCAATGCCCATGGTGAGGGCTTTGGTGGGTACGTCCTCAATTTTTGCGAAGAAACGGGCGTTGACGGCAATGGTGTCCTCAGACAGATGAATCAGATGGGTGTTGGCGTGGAGACTGTCGGCAGGTTCGTTAAAACCGATATGACCGTTTTCGCCAATGCCCAGAATCTGCAGGTCTACGTGGCCTGCGGCAGACAGCATTGCATCGTAGCGTTTGCATTCCTCTGCGGGGTCTTCCGCCATGCCGCAGGGGACGTGGGTTTTGGCTTTGTCAATATTGACGTGGTCAAAGAGATTTTGGTTCATGAAATAGCGATAGGATTGGGGGTCCTCAGGAGAGAGGGGATAGTATTCGTCCAGATTATAGGAGGACACCCCCGAAAAATCCAGACCTTCTTCTTTGTGCATTCTCACCAGATGGCGGTACGCGCCAACGGGGGTAGAGCCTGTTGCCAGACCCAGCTTGGAATGGGGATTTCCCAGAATTTGCTCACGCACCAGCTTGGCGGCGGTAAGAGACAGTTCTTCGTAATCTTTGCATTGAATAAAGCGCATAATAATAATACCTCGTTTATTTTAGTGTTTTGACAGTTACATAACGCCCCAGAACAGCCAGATGAAGAGATAGCCCGACAGTACTGCGGTAAGGGTGAAGGGTACGCTGATCTTCATAAAGTCGCTTGCTTTGACCTCGTAGCCTTCTCTGCGAAGGATGCCGATGCCCGTGATATTGGCGCTGGCGCCGATGGGGGTGATGTTGCCGCCAAGGGTGGCACCTACAAGCAGACCAAAATAGAGAACAAAGGGCTCAACCCCCATGCTTTGCGCCACACCTGTGACCACGGGAAGCATGGTGAGAACGTAAGGAATGTTATCCACCACGGCAGAAATCAGAACAGATGCAAACACGATGACGGTATACATCAAAAACAGGTTGCCGCCGCCAAGGGAGACAAGACCTTGCGCCAGTTTATCAATCACGCCTGCGGCGGTGATACTGCCGATGACTACGAACAGAGAGGCAAGCAGCAGAATGGTCTGGTAGTCCATTTCGGAAAAGACCGTTTTCAGAGAGGCGGTGGATTTGGTTTTGCAGAGATTGATGACGAGACCAATCGCCAGCAAAGTCAAGCAAATGATACCGTTGCGGTGGTCATACAGAGTGAGCCATGCGCCGCCTTGGGGCTTGGGAATAAAGGAAGCCAGAATGAGCAGTACCACCACGCCCACCATTAAAAAGGAGGGGACGTAGTCGGTGACTTCGGTTTTGTCGGTCAGCGACAGGCGTTGGGTTTCATTGCGGAAGAGGTAGAGCAAAATGATGACCGTTAGTGCGGCTCCAAGCTCCACAGCCCAGAAGATACCGGGTTTACCTTTGAACACGAAGAAATCAAAGAAGGTCATGTCGGCATAGCCGCCCAGCAAAATGGAGGTGGTGTCGCCTACAAGAGTGGCGGCGCCTTGCAGGTTGGAGGAAATGGCAATGGAAATAATGGCGGGCACGGGAGACATATTTTGCTTTTTACAGACCGCCAAAGCAATGGGGGCAATCATCAGCACGGTGGCTACGTTGAGTATAAATGCAGACACCACCCCTGCCAATACTGCCATCGCCACGATAGCGGATTTTACGTTTTTGAATTTAGACAGCATCACGTCAGCAATGCGCATAGGCATTTTGGACTCAATAAAGAGCGACACGATCCCCATGGTGCCTGCAATCATCATCAGTACATTAAAGTCTATGGCGCCAATCACGTCTTTGATACCAAAGGAAATGTCTTTACAAAAAAGAGACAGCCAAAGGGAAAAGATAACCGCAGAGGCAAGGGCTATGTAAGAGCGGTATTTGGGAAGGGTGAACAGCAGCACGTAGGTGACAACAAATAGGATAATGGCGACAATAAAGGGGGACATTTTTTACTTCTCCTTGTTTTTTATTCGTCTATATCAGTATATTTTGACTTCAAATTTTGGGGAATGGGAAAGGACGGTGTGTTCTTTTGGTTCCCATAGGTTTTTGCATCAAGCAAAGGGGATCTTTTTATGTGAGAACAGAGATGATTTCTATTTTTCCGATCATGTGACTGTTGAATTTTTCAAGCTCTTCGGCGGGAATCCAAAATTCCTGATGATAGGATGCGCCCACTGTTTGTACGGTAAAAGCAGAAATATATTCGTCGTCAATCTCAAAACGGGTAATATATCCCTTATATCCCGAATCGGCGTCTTTTGTATTCCATTTGCCTGCAATCTCTTCGGCATAGCGTTGATTCAGCACAGGATAAAAAATAGGTTGCCAGTCAAGTCTGGGCGGGAACTTTATATAGCCGCTTTGCTCGATCAGCTCTTTTTCTTTTTCACCGACGGGTCTGTATAAAACCATAGTGACTCCTTTCGTGTCAGACAAACGACAGGTGAAACGGGGTCAAGAGCGTTCTAACATGAAATTTTCAATGCAATTTATCGCTTCGTTTTTGTCACTTAGAATCTCATGACGATGTCTATCTTCGTTCATCTTGCCAAAATACTCGATAGAAAGGTGAAACTTCTCGCCGTCTTTGCATAGTTCTATTTTTCCTTTAGAAGATTTTCCTTTGATGATAAGAAAATCGCGCATTTCGCCGTTTTTCATTCTGGTGACCAACATCAAAGTTAATGGATATTTGTTTTTTAATGTGTTGTATATGAATTTGATGTCCTTGTTTTTCTTCTTTTGTTTAATTAAGTGTACCGTCAAGACGATGATTCCAATAACAAGGAATAAAATAATCCCACCAAGCATTAAGAATATTTCGAAAGGAATGTCTTGAATTGCCTCGCGTGGTAAAAGGAATGCTATACCAAGACCAATGCCCATTGCGGCAAATGCAAGTGCGATTTCTGCAATCCCATTCCATAATTCGCCGCTCCAAGTGTGTGACCTGTTTTCTTTTTTCATTTTCGCACCTCGAGAGATGTTATACTAAACAGATGTAAATAAGGGTTTTGCGTTTTGCTCAAAATCATTAGTTGTTCTAACGAATTAGTGAAGTTTTTGCTTCGCAAAAGTGAAGTTGCTCACTCTGTTCGTAGTGAAGTTTTGCTCGCATCCCTCGCAAAGTGAAGTTAAGTTCGCCCCACTTCGCCGTCAGGCGAAACTTCACTCACGCAGTGAACTTCACTGCCGAAGGCAACTTCACTTGCCCG